>CAJPTO010000328.1 GCA_905373605.1 uncultured Prevotella sp. | reverse complement strand
GCATTAAAACAATAATAATTATGCGTAAATCAACCCGATTGACACTCATTCCCGTGATGTTCTGTTTCTTCGCCATGGGATTTGTAGACCTTGTAGGCATCGCCTCCAACTATGTTAAGGCCGACTTACACCTAACCGACTCGGCCGCAAACGTCTTTCCGTCGCTTGTTTTCTTCTGGTTCCTCATCTTCGCCGTGCCCACAGGCATGCTCATGAACAAGATTGGGCGCAAGAAAACCGTTATCGTGTCGCTCGTCATCACCGTTGTGAGCTTGCTCTTGCCCCTCTTCGGCAACAGCTATGGCCTGATGTTGGCTTCGTTCTCGCTGCTGGGCATCGGCAATGCCTTCATGCAAACATCACTCAACCCACTGATTTCGAACATCATCAGCGGCGACCGCTTCGCTGCAACCCTCACCTTCGGCCAATTTGTCAAGGCCATTGCATCCTTCATGGCGCCTATCATCGCCGCTTGGGGCGCAGCGGCCAGCATCCC
This sequence comes from uncultured Prevotella sp., assembly GCA_905373605.1. GTDB lineage: Bacteria > Bacteroidota > Bacteroidia > Bacteroidales > Bacteroidaceae > Prevotella. Next base: position 2,035 of record CAJPTO010000328.1, on the reverse strand, counting down.
CCACTTTGGTTTAGGCTGGCGCGTGCTATTCCCCATCTACATGATTATCGGCATCTTGGCCACGCTGATGCTCTCGGCAACACCCATAGAAGAAGAACCCATCAAGGATAAGCCCTCTTCGTTCGTAGACACCATCAAACTTCTTGGCACACCCATCGTGCTGTTGTCGTTCATTGGCATCATGTGTCACGTGGGCATTGACGTGGGAACGAACACCCATGCACCCAAAATCCTGCAAGAACGCTTGGGCATGGGGCTAGACGAGGCAGGCTTCGCCACCAGCCTTTACTTCATCTTCCGTACCCTGGGCTGCCTTAGCGGCTCGTACATCCTGGCCAAATTCAACCACCGCACATTCTTCTACGTGTCGGTTTGCATGATGGCACTCTCCATGTTGGGCTTGGCCGTGGGAGAAAGTAAGGCCGTGCTCTACACCGCCATCGCGCTTGTGGGCTTCGGAAACTCGAACGTCTTCTCGCTGGTGTTCTCGCAAGCCGTGCTGTCTTTGCCCGACAAGAAGAACGAAGTGTCGGGACTGATGATTATGGGACTGTTCGGCGGAACCATTTTCCCACTCCTCATGGGGCCTGCCAGCGATGCCGTTGGCCAATGGGGAGCTGCCGTTGTGATGGCTGTCGGCGTGGTTTACCTCTTCACCTATGGCCGAAAGATTGGCGCAAAATAAGCATATTCAACTAAATACAACCTAAAGATATGAAACGATACATCGTTGGACTGGGCGAGGCACTATGGGATGTGCTGCCCGAAGGAAAGAAAATTGGCGGTGCTCCGGCTAACTTTGCCTATCATGCCGCACAGTTCGGAATGGATACCCTGGCCGTTAGCGCACTGGGCGAAGATGCCTTGGGCGATGAGATAGCTGAAAAGTTCGCACAAAAAGGACTTAACGTGATGATGCCCCGCGTGCCTTTCCCCACGGGGACGGTGCAGGTGTCACTCGATGCACAGGGGGTTCCCACTTACGAAATAAAGGAAGGTGTGGCCTGGGACAACATTCCTTTCACGCCCGAACTTGAGGAAGTGGCACGTAACTGCCGCGCCGTGTGTTGGGGTTCGTTGGCACAACGCAATGAAGTGAGCCGCGAAACAATCCACCGCTTCCTTGATGCCACACCCAAAGACTGCCTTAAAATCTTCGACATCAACCTGCGACAAACCTTCTACACCGAAGAGCTGCTGCTCGAATCGTTCAAAAGGTGCAACGTGCTTAAGATTAACGACGAAGAACTTGTTACCATCGGCCGCCTCTTTGGCTATCCCGGGCTGGACATGACCAACAAATGTTGGCTCATCTTGGGTAAATACGACCTTGATGCGCTGGTGCTTACCTGTGGCGTTAACGGCAGTTATGTGTTCACTCACGGTGCCATGACCTTCCTCGAAACGCCAAAAGTGGAGGTTGCCGACACTGTTGGTGCGGGCGATTCGTTCACCGGAAGCTTCTGCGCGGCCTACTTAAGTGGTGTTCCCGTTAGCGAAGCCCACCGATTGGCCGTAGAAACAAGTGCATACGTCTGCACCCAAAACGGTGCTATGCCCACTCTGCCCAAACATTTTATCGAAAGAATAAAACAAGGGTAAAGGAAGTGAAGGAGATTCATTTAGGAGTAAAGGAGATGCCGTTAGGAGTAAAGGTATCTCCTTTATTCCTTTACCCCCTTTACTACTTTAGCCCTTGACTACTTTAACTCCCTTACTCCCTTTACTCCTTTACTCCCTTACTCCCTTTACTACTTTACTCCTAAAGGAATCTCCCTTACTACCTTTATTTCCTTTACTCCTTATCATAAACTTGGTAGCCGCAAAGCATTTAGCTCATAGTCAAACAGAAATGCTTTTATAGTCAAAAGGAATAGGTTTTGGAATACACTTACACATCTTGACGCATCATCAGACTCACGCAGAGGCGCAGAGGACACGGAGATTAGCCCCATCACAGCTTAAAGTATAGGATGCAACGCTTAGAGAACGCAGAGGGAGAGAGTACATCTTCCCTTTGGAAACAAAGAAATGA
>CAJPTO010000327.1 GCA_905373605.1 uncultured Prevotella sp. | reverse complement strand
GCTATTCACTTCATTTTCCAGCGTTGGCAAAGGCCTTTCGGCCGGATGTTTCCACCTCACGGCCAATCCCCCCTCCAGCAAAAGTCGGCGGCGAAACAACGCGTTGCTGCCATAGCGGCGCGCCTCGCCATAGCCTGTGCTGACGAATGCGCCCAGTGTTCGGCTTATTTGGTAGTCCAGGTTGGCGTGCACTTGCAGCGAACGCAGGCGTGTTGGTTTCTCTCGCGAGTGCTCTTTGGCCGCCTCGATGTGGTAATAGCCAAGGTCGGTACTAAGACTCCAGCGGTGCGACAGCGGTATGTAGCGGCCAATGCGATAGAAAAGTGCGCCCGAAAAGCGTTCGTCGAAGCCCATGTAATAAACGCCCGAGCCGAATGTCACGTAGGTGTTTCGGTTGCGAAAGCGCAGTGCCGCGTTCAGTTTCGATGTGTTTCCGCCGAATGCCAGCACGTCTATCGTAGTGTTCGGCGTGGCATTCACCAGTCCGATTTGTCGTGCAAGGCCGTCGCGCGAGAAGTTCACCACGCCCACTTGCCAGCCCTTTTGGCCGTTTCCCAGTACGTTCAGCAGACCCATTTGTAGGCCATGTACCTCACTGGCGAAGTTGAAAGGCGACAATTGCACGCCGTCGATGCGGTTTGCCACGTTGACAACGGCCGACAGCATCACGCCGCCGAACGTGCCGTTGCTGATGTTTGCCGCTCCACCCAACTGCACCCCACAGCTCTCGTTGCCGCTGTAAGCCATCACGCTGCCGATGTTTAGTCCGCTCATCCCCGTGTTAGTCATGGATGTCAACGCGCCCAGCTGCACGCCATTGAGCGTAGGCACATGGGCGGCCAGTGCGGCATTCACCCAGTAAACCTTTGAAGAGTCGGGGTAGAGCTGGCCTATGGCGATGCCGATGTTGGGTGTTTCGCGGCCTTGCGTGTCGGTTTGGGGGTACGATGGTGTGGTGGTAGCCAGCAATATAGCCGCCGTGAGCGTGCGAAAAAGTTGTTGGTAGGGTTGTGTCATAAATGTTTCCTGAATGATGGGCCAAGTGCTTTCTCTCCTATTCTCGGCAAGGCGGCAATTTGTAGGGTCATGCTGTTGCGTTGTCTTTCGCATGTGTTGTGCATGTCCAGCCTCCGCCTGTAGGTCAATTGGCATCTGCAAAGTTACAAAACTTTTCTGGTCTATGTCGTTTTGTGTAGAGGAATGTTGCTTGTTTCTGCTTCTTCTTGGCAACTTTGCCGAGTCCCCCTCTTGCCCTAATCTCTGGAGCAGGGTACCTTTCCTCGTTACATCCCCAGTGCACAAACCCTCTTTTCACGCTTTACCCGCAACAATTCGTGTGCATGTTTGTCTTTCTAACTGATGCTTTTAAACTCATTCGAGCATGCCCGAATTGTTAAATGTCGCTTTTTGTGTGTGCTTTTTTATACATTTCGCTCATTGTTTGTTTTTTTCATTTTACCTTTGCTGTGCGTATACTTCTCGGAGTTTAACACCTCAAATCACTTTTGTGCGAAAAGGGGGCTTCGCTAAAACACCAGTTTGTCCACCTGCGGTATGGTAAGGCTGTCCAGCCCCTTATAGTCAGCCGTCTTATCAAAGGTTGAAACCTAAACGACGTATAATATGAAAAAGCGTGGTAAAATTGTTTTTATGTGTCTAGGCATACTGCTTTTGGTGGTAGCCGCCTATCTTTCGTACAACAAACCCAAGGTAGATGCTGTGCAATGTGTGGCCATGCCCATCTTGCTCTACTTGTTCAGTCGGCCATTCATAAAGTATCCAGAGCATAAGTTGATTGCCGCAGTTTTCTTTGCAGATTTGATTGCGGCTGCTATAATCTTTGTTCCAGAGATAACATTAGATTATGTTATAGTGAGTTGGGGCTGGACCGTTGTGGGCTTGCTTTGTGTTTGTGCCATTAGCTTTGTGGCAAGAAAGGCCAAGTTGGTGCAGTACTAGTCGTTTTGGTCGGTATTGGTGCTCCTTGTTTGTAACACAGATTTTAGTCATAAGGATAAGAAGTCATCTTGACTTTTAAAATGATGTCTTTTCGAGTTCAAAATAACTTGTCACCCTAACTACTGCGAAGCAGTTGTTCTTTTTGTAGGGCAGGGAAAGGTGAAAGGGTGAAAAGGTGAAAGAGTGAAAAGGTGAAAGAATGAAAGGGTGAAAAGATTTGAAAAAGTAAAAAAGTGAAGAAGTGAAAAAATGGAAGCAAGGACAGAATTTATGTCCGTACATGTCACCATCTTTTCACCTCTTCACTTTTAGGGGTAGTGGAGTAAAGGAGTAAAGGAGTAAAGAAGTAAGGGGGTAAAGGAGTAAAGGAATTAAGGAGCAAAGCCAAATGCCTTGTGGGCGTTAGCCATCTTTTCACCTTTTCACCCTTTCACCTTTTCACCTTTGCCAATCCTTTTCCCCTTTCCCAATCCTTTTCGCCTTTACCACGGTCTGCCGCCTCCGCCTGGGCCTCCGCTGTTGCCCGAATAGGAAGACAGGCTGACGCTCGAGCCGCCGCTAACCGTGGCATCGGCATAGCCA
>CAJPTO010000326.1 GCA_905373605.1 uncultured Prevotella sp. | reverse complement strand
CTTTCACCTTTAACGCTCTTTTGACAGAAGGACATGAACTTTCTACAGAAGGACAGAAGGACATGTTGCTTGTTTAGGGCAGCTTCTTGTGGCTGACGGTTCACCACAAGCATGTTTGTAGTCACGCTACAAGCACCTTGTAGCCGCACTACAAGACCCTTGTAGCCACACTACAAGACCCTTGTAGCAGCTGTACAAGAGCCTTGTAGCAGCAGTACCAGCGGCATTGTACTGATTAATGGGGTGCAAACTCGTTGAAAAGTGACGCTATAAACACCATAATAGGTAAAAGCATACCTGCCTAATCGCATATACTAAATTACACCTTGCACCTGAAGATGTGAGCCGTTACTCATCGGTGTCGCCCAAATAATCGGTGTACAGGCGGCGAAAATGTCGGGCAAGCTGCCGCGGCGTTACGTCTTTGTCGAAGCTGGATAGCGACATTCGGGGCAATATCGTTACCACAATGTCGCCCGGCGAGAGCGAACGGGCGCGCTTGTTGAGCACATGTCCTGTGCCATATAGCACCACTGGCACGATGTCTAGCCCAAAACGTTGGGCTAAATAAAACGCGCCTTGGTGGAAACGCTGTACGCGCAACGATGCCGAGCGTGTGCCTTCGGGGAAAAGCATCACGCTATAGCCGCGCTTGATGAGGCTTGCAATGCGCCGTTCGTTGTCGTTGATGTTGCGCGTTACGGGTAAAAACTCGGCGACACGTAGGGCAACGGCATAAAAGGGGTTGAGCCATACCCACCGCTTGGTGACAATTACCATGCGCGGCGTGAGGGCTAGGATGCAAAGCAGGTCGAGGTGGCTCTGGTGGTTGCTGATGATGATGGAGGGACGCTCGAAGTTTTCGCCCTCGGGATTGACGAAACATGTGTTGATGTTGGGCAAAAGGCGCAACAACACAAGGTCGATGCGCTGCATAAGGCGATGAAAGCGCAGGCGTTCGGCTTCGCTTACACGATGAGAAAAAAAGTAGATAAGCATGCCTATCTGCACGAAAAACATCATCACGAATGTAAGAACAAATGCAACAAACGTGAAGACGACGCCCAAGAGCTTGCGCGGAAGGGCATAGACGAGGGCAAAGAGGGTGAGAAAGGTGTTGAGTAGGCTTATCCGTGCGAAGTCTTTTACGGGGCGGAAATGGCTAACGCGCGCTTCGGGCGGCGGATAATGCACCTTGATGGGGATGGAAATGGTGCGCACCTTGTGCCAAGCAGCGAACACCAGCAGCGCAAGTTCGCTCTCGTAGCGGCTCGTTACCAAGGGCAACCACCGCAAAAGGCGCAAGGGGTAGGCGCGAAAACCGCTCTGGGTGTCGGGCAAGCGGCGGCCCGTTTGCAGGGCAAACCAGAAGTTACTGAACCTATTGGCAAACTTGCTTTGCCCGTTCATGTTGTTATTGCTGTCGGCCGAGAACCTACTGGCATCAAAACGGTTGCCCACAATGATGGCATTGGGGGCTTGGTGTATGGCTTTGAAGAACAAAGGTAGGTCGGTGGGCGTGTGTTGTCCGTCGGCATCGATGGTTATGGCGTGCGTAAAGCCCGTTTTCTTGGCCATTTTGAACGCGCTAAGCAATGCCGCGCCCTTTCCGCGGTTGCGTTTATGGGTAACAACACACAGCGTGGGGAAGTGCGTGGCTAGCAATTCGGCTGTGCCATCGGTGCAGCCATCGTTCACCACGATGATGTTTGGTGTATGCTTTTGCACTCCGCGCACCACGTTTTCGAGCGTCGCAGCATTGTTATATGTGGGTATCACCACGCACACATGGGTGTTATTCATAGCATAAGGAAAGTTTGGCGAACACCTGTTCGTTGTTTTTCACTTCGGCTTTCACCATCCATGTGTTTCCCTCTTGCTTAATGTTGAGGCAGAAAGTGGGGCGCGGCGTGTGGGTAGGAACAAGCGGCGCGAGATATTTCACGTTCTTGGCGGATGTCATTTGCAGGTTTCTGCCCAGCGTTTCTTCTGCCAATTCGCCCACCACTTGCAGCGTGCATGCCCCGGGCGTGATGGGATTGTGGGGGAAATGCGCGGCATAGATGGGGTGATTGGCGTTGAGCAGCAGGTTGAAGCGGTGGTTGTCGGCATCGTGGCAGGCTTCAACGATGGTGTAAAAGCTATCTTTGAGTGTCATCTTCTGTTGTTGCGAGGGGTTTAAAACGGTAGGTGATATGTCGTTTTTGGTTTTCGTAAGTAAGCTCATCGCGTGTGGCGAGCAACTTAACGATTTGTTGTAGGTCGTGCCGGAGCGTGCGGCGTATGTACCATTTGTTGAGCATGGGCATGAGGTTGTGCAGTTTCAACTTGCCTGTTGGGCTGCAAACGAAGTCTGTCATCTTCAGTCCGAACTCGTTAACGATGGTACCGCGCGGCTGTTGCTCCACGGTGTCGATGATGCAAAGGCCTGTTATGGCGGCTTGCTTGAAGGTTATCTCCACGTTCCAGCGGCGAACTTGCGCCGAAAGGGTGGCGGCGATGAGGGATAAGAGGGTGGAAAGGAGCAGGGTTCGCATGGGGTAGGGGGCTTTTTGGGGTGGCTTCCTAGGGGTTATAGGG
>CAJPTO010000325.1 GCA_905373605.1 uncultured Prevotella sp. | reverse complement strand
ATTCTGACTGGGCTGGCTAGTCTGATTGGTCCGACCGGTCCGACAATTCTGACTGGTCTGACTGGTCTGATTGGTCCGACCGGTCCGACAATCCCTACAAAAATCTACACCCCGAGCAACGCTCGAGCCTGCTGAACCGATGTTTTAATCTTCTCATAATTGTCCATCAAGCTTACGTCCAGCGTGTGATGTGCGCGAAGATAGAAAGGTTCTCGTGCGGCAAGTTGCCCAATGATGAAGTCTTTCACCTCTTCGGGCGTTTTGTTGAGCAGCAAGGGTCGCACCGTTTTGCCCATTTTGAGGTGCTTATACAGCACATCGGGCGACGCCTTGAGGTAGAGCGTGAGAGCCTGGGCGTTGATGTAATCGATGTTATCGAAGAAACAAGGCGTGCCACCGCCGCAACTGATGAGCACATTCTCGAACTCGGCCACCTCGTGCAGCATGTTTCTTTCGATGCGGCGAAAGCCCTCTTCGCCCTGTTCGGCGAACAATTGCGCAACGGTTTTGCGCATTCTCGACTCGATGTACCAGTCTAAGTCGTAGAAACGCAATCCCAGCTCTTGCGCCAAGGCCTTGCCGATGGTGGTTTTGCCTGCGCCCATGTAGCCAATGAGGATGATGCGGCGGCACGAGTGCGGCGTTGAGTTGGTAAGTTCCGAAGCGTTGTGCATGTTCGTTGTAAGTGTTATCCGTGAGAGTGGGCTTTCGGGTTCGCTTCTTTTATTTCTTTGCCTTACCCGTTGATGCCGATTTCGTGGTGCGTTTGGTGCGAGTGGGGGCAGCTTTCACCACTTCCATGCACTCTTCGTAGGTCAGTTCGCTGGCCTTATTGCCCAATTCCTTCGGCAGTTTATAATTCTTGCCATTATAAGCAAGGTAAGGACCATACTTTCCATTAATCACTTCGAGGTTGGCATCTTCGTCAAACGACTTCAGATGCTTTTGCTTTTCCTGCATCCTTTTTTGCTCAATGAGGGCCACCGACGTTTCCAATGTCACCGAATGTGGGTCTTCGGTGGCAGGAAGCGAAGTGTATTTCTTGTCGTGCAAGATGTAAGGACCAAACCTTCCCATGCCAATGACCACGGGTTTGCCCTCAAACTCGCCCACCGTTCGCGGCAGCTTGAACAGCTCGAGAGCCTCTTCAAGAGTGATGGTTTCGATGCTTAGTCCGGCAGTGAGGTTCGAGAAGCGTGGTTTTTCGTCGTCGGTGGCGATGCCAATCTGCGCCACGGGGCCGAAGCGTCCTATCTTAACGAGCACCTGTTTGCCCGTTTCGGGGTCGATACCCAGCACCCTTTCGCCCGCCTTATGCTCCGAACGGGCGTTCATCACCTCGTCCACAGTGGGTCCAAATCCGGCGTAGAAGTTCTTCATCATGGTCTTCCATTCCTCCTGTCCTTCGGCAATGCGGTCGAAATCTTCCTCCACATGCGCCGTAAAGTTATAGTCCATGATGTTGGGGAAGCTGTCCATCAGGAAGTCGTTCACCACTATTCCCACGTCTGTTGGCAGCAGCTTGCCCTTGTCGCCTCCCACATTCTCCTTCTTATTCTTAGTAGTGACGACGATACCTTTAAGCGTGTCCATCACATAATGGCGTTCTTTGCCCTTACTGTCGCCCTTCGTTACATATTCGCGATGCTGAATGGTGCTGATTGTTGGCGCGTAAGTGGAGGGTCGACCAATGCCCAGTTCCTCCATTTTGTGCACCAGGCTGGCCTCGGTATAGCGTGCCGGACCCTGCGTAAACCGCTCAATCGAAGTTATTTCGCGGCGTTCCAGCTTGTCGCCCTCGCTGATGGGAGGCAACATTCGCGCGTTGTCGGATGGGTTTTCTTCCTCATCGTCGGTAGACTCTCGGTAAACTTTCAAGAAACCATCGAACACCAGCACCTCGCCCGTGGCAACGAAGCGTTCGGTTGCGCCCGAAACATTGATGTTTACGCGCGTTTTCTCCAGTTGTGCTTCGGCCATCTGCGATGCAGCCGTGCGTTTCCAGATAAGGTCGTAAAGCTTTTTCTCCTGTTGTGTGCCGTCTATCTGCGTAACATCCATGTAAGTGGGTCGTATTGCTTCGTGCGCCTCTTGCGCCCCTTTGGAATGTGTGTGGAAATTGCGCGGAACGCTGTATTGTTCGCCCCAAAGTCGGGTCACTTCTTCTTTTGTGGCGTTGATGCAAAGACCCGAAAGGTTCACGCTGTCGGTACGCATGTAGGTTATTCGTCCACTTTCGTACAGCATTTGCGCCACCCTCATGGTTTGCGACACGCTAAATCCCAGTTTCCTCGCAGCCTCTTGTTGCAGCGTTGAGGTGGTGAAAGGCGGCGCGGGCGAACGTTTCAGCGGTTTCTTCGTCACGCTTTCAACGGTAAACTCGGCCTTCTTGCATTTCTCGAGGAAAACCAAAGCCTCCTCGTGCGTCTTAAATCGTGTTTCCAATTCGGCATCCACCTCTGTTATTCCGCCCTCTTCGTTGGTGATGGCAAAGATAGCCACGATGCGATAAAAGGCTTCGGGCTTGAAAGCCTGTATCTCGCGTTCGCGATCCACCACCAGTCGCACGGCCACACTCTGCACACG
>CAJPTO010000324.1 GCA_905373605.1 uncultured Prevotella sp. | reverse complement strand
GGTAATGGCACACTGAAACGGCATATTCGCCAATGGTTTCAACCTGGTTGAAGTCTATCGACTTGAGATTCTTGTTCCAAGAAATAGAAAATCCGTATGGTATGCTCTTAACCCCATCAGGCACTTTGAAGTTCTCGGTGGTTTTACCTGAGGGGTAATGTACCAATTGTGTCTTGTCTTTGCTGTACATCACGCCGTCGATGCTGCAATAGGTGGCGTTGTTGGCATCCACAACAACCTCTTTCAGTGCTGTGGCATTGTAGGCAAAGGTAGGCCAGCGCGACATATCTACTTTGTTAACCGATGCTGGGATCACCAGCTTGTGCATCGTTTTATTGTCTCCAAAAGCGTCAGTACGTATTCTCTTGGTGTTGCTGTTAACGGTATATGTGTTGCCTTTTGCGGAAAAATCCTTTGTCTGTGGTACGCATATCAGTTCTTCGTGGCCCTTGGTGTAAAGCACGCCATCGTCTGAAATGAATGCGGGATTGGCCGGGTCTACAATAATTTCCTTCAAATTGAGGCATCTACCCAACAAGACATTGGCCCAAGCCCCAACATTGATTACACTGGCGGGAAGTCGCAATGTAGTGATGCTTGAATAAGCGAAAGCATAATTTGAAATGGTTGTGATGGTGTTCGGCAAAACAACCTCTGTGATGGTTGCATCCCATCTGAACGGATCGTTGTCTATGCCGCCACCAATCTGCGTTACGGTGAAATGTGTGTCGACACCGTCGAAAACAGTTGCGGGGATTGTCACCTTCCCCGATACGCCCTTAACGTTGTATACGGCCAGCTTGGGACTGGCGGTGCTGGCATCAATGACGCGATAGGTGATGTGGTTTTTAACAAAATATTCGCCCACAACGTAAGCGCGTGCCACAACGCTGCCTATCAACAGCATGAGAAGAAGGGTTATGCCCTTAAGGGTGCGTTGTGTATATAGGTTTCTAGGCAGCAGGTGTCTTGAAATCCTCAATCTATAAGTCTCTCTTTTCATAATCTAATTGTTTAATCTTTTTGCCTGTCTACAAAGGATGTGGCATTGGCAGCCTTTAGCTGCATGCCTGCAGTGTTAAGGCGGGTTCTAAACATCCCGCTCAAAGGTTCTTTCAATAGTTGGTGAAAGCTGTAGGGCGGTAAGCTAAGAGTACAGCAAAGGTGTGATATAGAACCGGCCTTGTTGGTGTTCCACTGCTAGAGGGGTACAATAAATTGCTCGATATTCGTTCCTCGAAAGTGCGTTTCAGGTCGTGGCGGCAGGTAAGAAAGAATGGTCCTGCTTGTTGAACTTGATGGAAACGTTGACGCTTTGAGAGGATTTGTTGTAACGACATTTTTCTTTTCACGCCCCATTTGTTGGAGGCATGACGCTTTGGCAAGGGCAAGCTAAGATAACGCGCGCCATTAACGAAGCTTGCCCATAGAAGGGTGGGGCTCGCATGTGGCTCAAAGGGCATTTATCATGCGATGTGTAAGCAATAAATCGGAGGGAAAACGGCAATTGGCGCGAAAGGCCGATAACAAGAATTTGCCTTTGGCGCGTAACAGCTGGCATGTGAAAAGACGGCAACAGCCATTTGTGGCTGTGACGCATGATGGGCGAACAGGGAAGCAACATGTTTTCCTGAGACTTCTTCACGCCCTTGTTAAGACGAATGGCGAGAAGCGGCAGCCTTATTTTATTTGCCAATCTGTTCATTGTCGTTTGGTTACTTGTGATTACAAAAGTAAATAATATCATGCTGAATAGCAAGAAATTGACACATTTTAAACTACTTAAATTTTGTAACGAAAGCTAATATATCTTACTTCGCTTTTCTTTCCTGGCTTTCCGAGGCCTTTGCTCGTTCGCCAGATGTGTTCGCAATATCGAACTAACGTAAACTCATGTTATTTTTTTTTGTGCGAATGGGGCTGCTACGTGTGCCGGCTCATGCCTGTATCGCCGTTTAAGAGTGAAAAGGTGAAAGGGTGAAAGATGCCTTTTAAGGGTGAAAAGGTGAAAGGGTGAAAGGGTGAAAAGATGGCTAACGCGTTTAAAGGTGAAAGAGTGAAAGGGTGAAAAGATGGCTAACGCCGTTTAAAGGTGAAAGAGTGAAAGGGTGAAAAGGTGAAAAGATGGCTAACGCCCATCAACTCGACAACTTGTTAGTGCATTAATCAATCCACTTGTAATCAACGATATGTCCTTGTGTACTTGTGTCAAAAGAACATGTATTTCTGTCGAAGGATGAAAAGGCGAAAGGGTGAAAAGATGGCTGACGCCCAGTAACTTGTTAACTCGTTAACTTGTCAACTCGTTAACTAGCAAAAGAGAAAAGATAGCTAACGGTCATTAACTTGTCCACTTGTCAATTCACTAGAGGAAAAAATATGTTTCTTATGTTCTTCTGTCAAAAGAACATGTGTTTATGTCAAAGGGTGAAAAGATGGCTGACGCCCAGTAACTTGTTAACTCGTTAACTTATCAACTCGTTAACTAGCAAAAGAGAAAAGATAGCTAACGGTCATTAACATGTCCACTTGTCAATTCACTAGCGGAAAAAATATGTTTCTTATGTTCTTCTGTCAAAAGAACATGTGTTTATGTCAAA
>CAJPTO010000323.1 GCA_905373605.1 uncultured Prevotella sp. | reverse complement strand
CCAATCCATCTTCGATAGAATCGATGGGGTATTTGGTGATGAGTTCTTCGAGATACTTGATTTGCTCGGCAGCAGTGAGCTTCTTTCCGTTAGGATCTTTGGGCATGCCATTCTTGAGTTGACGATAGTCGTAGAACCATTCGCCGTTCTCTTGTACGGCAAATTCAGATGCTGCGCAGTCCATAGCAATCTTCACATCCTTGCCCGGTTCGTAGCCAGCGTCCTTAATAGACTTCATGATGGTGTCCAAAGCGTCTTCGATACCGTCGAACTTAGGAGCGAAACCACCCTCATCTCCAACGGCAGTAGAAAGGCCGCGAGCCTTCAAGTTCTTAGCCAAAGCGTGGAAAACCTCGGCACCCATGCGGATGGCTTCGCGCTCGTTGGCAGCACCAACGGGACGAATCATGAACTCTTGGAAAGCGATGGGAGCATCAGAGTGTGCGCCACCATTGATGATATTCATCATCGGAACGGGCAAAACATATGTGTTTGTACCGCCGATGTAGCGATAAAGGGGCATGCCGAAGGCCTTAGCGGCAGTGTGGGCAACGGCCAAAGAAACACCAAGGATGGCGTTTGCGCCCAGCTTGCTCTTAGTGGGCGTGCCGTCAAGTTCGAGCATCTTATAGTCGATTTTGCGTTGTTGGCAAACCGACATGCCTTTGAGGGCAGGAGCAATGACGTTGTTTACGTTCTCTACGGCTTTGAGAACACCCTTTCCAAGGTAACGACCCTTGTCGCCATCGCGCAATTCGAGGGCTTCGTTTTCACCCGTAGATGCGCCAGAGGGTACGCTAGCGCGGCCAACCACGCCGTTTTCCAATGTCACTTCCACCTCTACGGTAGGGTTACCTCTTGAGTCGAGGATTTCTCTCGCATGAACTTTTTCAATTACCATAATTTGTTCTTATTTAATTAAATAAAAAATGTCCGTATTAAACCGATGCAAAGTTACTAAATATCTCTGTAAAAAGCGATGAAAAACAAATAAATACGTGCCTTTGGGAAATGTTAACGAATGGCAAGGTGGTGCTAGCTCGTGGGGCATGACCTGCAAAGGGCTGCAAGAAGGGTTGGAATAAGCCTTCGGCGAAAGGCCGATTGGGCCAAGAATGTGGCCATGAAAGCGTGCTTGGGGCGCAGAACAAGGCGAGATTTTCTTTCTATTCGCGGATGTATCATCGTGCAACGCCCCGTTTCTTTTTGCACCACTCCGGCCTAGTTGAAGCTGCCAGCATTGTAGCTTCGCGCGATGAAATAAGACGGCTCATAGTAAGCGCTGCTGTTATAGTCGTCTATGATTTCGCAAATGGGGTTGTTATACACGCGAATGATGGCCTGTGCATAGTCTTCGTCGCTGGTAATGGCGTCGCGTATCAGCCGCATATACACCTTTCCCATCTGCAATGCGGTGGAAACCTGCTCGCATAAGTCGGGGTTGACGGCCGTAACGTCGAAGTTTCCTTGCTGGATGCCGAACTGTTCCGTCCAATCGTCCACCACAGCCAGCGGATTATCGGCATGCAACACGTTGGCGAGCGACAGCTTCTCTGCAAGTCCGTCGTATTTCATGGCGTTAACCACCTCTTTGTTGTGCAGTTTGTTGTGTCTTGCTATTCGTTCAATCATGTAACACACAAATTTCAGGTCGTCTTCGCTCACTTCTTCATCGGGGAAAAACACATTTCTCATAGTTTGTAGCTCCTTTCATAGGTAAGAGTTGCGTCAGCTCGGGTTATGACACAACACTTTCTGTATAATGTTCTGTTGTAATGGGATGGGCGGTAGTTAGTGTAACGATTGTTTTTATCCCGAATTGACATAGTGGAATGCCATTTGTAGCCAACAAAGCCCCACACATAAGCACGCCATGCAACGCGAAAGGACGCACCGCACAAAGAGTTCGTTCTGTTTTTAGCCTTTTATTGCCAACGAAGCAAAACAGAATTCTGGACTTTGCTAGCTTAAGTTCTAGCAACCACCTTTGTAATTTTTTTCAAGCGCGTTGCTAATTTGTCGTCTTTCCGCGCAACTTGCATGTTATATTTCATCTGTAGCTCCATCAGAGGCTCTGCGGGAGTATCCAAGGCGGCCTCAAACATAAGGGCAGAAGTGGTGCTTAAAGGCCTGCGCCCGTTCAATAGCTCATTAAGAACCGAATAAGCCATGCCAATATTTTCGGCGAACTCGCGCTGGGATATGCCCCTAGCCTCTAATTCGTCTTTAATCACTTCGCCTGGATGTGTGGCATAATAGCCGTAACCTAAATCCATAGTCGTTATCTTTTTACGCAAAGATAGCCATAACTATCGACTTCTACAACTTATCGCCATGTTTTTTCAGCGAAGATGTAGAGATGGGACTTCATTCTTAAGTCTTTTCGCCTTTTCATTCTTTTGTCTTTCGACAGAAATACATGTTCTTTTGACAAAAACACATGTTCTTTTGACAGAAGTACATAAGGACATATCGCTGGTGATAAACGCATGTTGTATTGCTCTTCTTCGTTCAATCTTACTGTTTAATCTACAAATTGCAAGGCATATTACTCCCCTCTCCCCTTGGAGAGGGGCTGGGGGTGAGGCTTTTTTCATTTGGAGAGG
>CAJPTO010000322.1 GCA_905373605.1 uncultured Prevotella sp. | reverse complement strand
GCAAAGAGCTAAATAACAAAAAGGAAATGAACTCTTGCGTGGAATTTTTAGAACCTGCCTGAACATCATGCACAGAGAAGCTGAAGAAAGGCATCGACAGCAAAACAGATGCTGCAAGGCCGACATTGACGAACTTGCTTATAGGCTTACGCTATTCAAAAACCATTTCGTTTTAACTATAAATGTACGGCAACCGAAGAAGCGGTATAGCAAATCAGGCATGATGAACGATGCCGACAACACCTCAGAGCCAACCTATGCATCTTTCCACCTATAAAATGATGCCGAACGACAGTGTTCTGAACTTCGGTCCATAGCCATCGCGCAACAAATTGCAAGGACTATACTTGAAATAAAAGTCGGGAATGCCGCGGATGGAGAGCGTCCCCATGAAATCAAGTGTCACAGGAGCCACGCGCACACCTTTGTCTACGTCTTTCAGTTTGTGCCCATCCATCGAGTAGCTTGTCTTCAAACTGCCATAAGTGTTGAAATTCACCACCGGGCCAAGGCTGAAACCCACCCATTTGCCCTCATATTTGTAGCGGATGGGGAAGTTAACGCTGAACACTTTGATGCGCGAGAACTCGGGATTGCTTCCTTTGGGGTAAGCATCGAGTGCCACCGCACGATTGTCTTTCACGAAACGCAGGTCGTCTGTCATGCGAAAATTGCGCCAGTCAATTCCCACCCCCAATGAGAAGGCGTGGTTGTTTCGCCAGGGGCGAAAGGTAAAGTCGGCAATGACCCACCACAATTCCCACGACTTGAATGGCTGAATGTCTGCACCAGTGGGCATCCCCACGGCATTGTTAAAGCCCATTATGAAATACGTGGTGCACTCTGTTTGTGATTTTTTCCTCCCTGGCTTGCTGAAGCCGGCAATGGAGAAGCTCCATGTGTCGTCATTGATGGCCGAAGTGCTCACATAATTACTGTCAACAAGCTGGATGTTGCTCACATAATGATAGGAAGCATTGTCTTCTTTTCCCCACACTTCCACGCTTTGCACCGAGTCGCCCGTGATAATTCTCACTTTCCGTGGCCGTTCTACAACCACCGTGTCATTGTCTGATGGTGCCGCTGCGGCAGCCATGCAGAGTGCCAATGCCATGCAAACGAAGATTTTTCTCATAACGATATTATTAATGTATTAGTTTTCTTAATGTATTAGTTTTCTTAGTTCGGCAATGCTTTCCACCTTGCCTTCCATATACACCACAGTAATTAGGGCCTTCCGCCCTTTTGGGTGTGAGAGATAGCACAGATAACGGTTCACATCGCCCTGTTTGGGCAATGTCATGATAAGTGTAGTGGTGCCGTTTCTGTTGGTTTGTTCAGTTCCCGTGGCCGTTTTGCGGTCGCGTTCCACCAGTTCGTCAACAGTGTTGCGTTGCTGTTCGGTGGCATTGAAGCGAATGCTGCGATAGAAATCAAGTTTGTACTTGCTGATGGCACGACCTTTCACCCTGACGTCTACCATCTCTTCGCGCGCCACCACCTTGCCTTGAAAGAGCGCATCCACGCTCAATCCTTTCTGCGCATGGGCCACAAGGGCAAGAAGGGCCACAATTGATGTCAAGAAGAAACGATGTTTCATAACGATGTCATTATTCTTATTCCAATTTATTCGCTGCCGAAGATGTCGCGCAACTGACTTTCAACGTTTGCTTCGCCGTCTTGGTGAATGGCTTGCAGTGTCCCGTCCACCTCTTTCATCACGGCGGCAGGGTCAGTAACGTGCCGATTGTAGATATAAGCCTCGCAATAGTCGTGCGGTTCTGGGCTAAACACCATACTGCCCACCGCCATGAGCAAGGCAATGGAGGCTGCCACGCCAATGAACCACGGGCGCGAAAGCAGGCTGCGCCGCACGGTGTTCCCACCATCTTGGCCACTCCTGGCCGGACGCATGGCTGCAACAGAGCGGAAAAAATCGCGCATGGGCAACATGTCATCCGCCACACCATCGCCCGAGAAGTAGCGATAAAGCCTGCGTTCCTCATCGAGTGAGGTTTCACCCTCCATGAAGCGAGCCACTAGTTTTCTTATTTTTTCGTCTTTAGTCATAGCTTTGTTGTTTAAAATTCTGCCTGATGGTCTGTCGTGCACGGCTCAACGCCTTCCTTACAGCCGCCTCATTGCTTCCGGTGAGTGCTGCAATCTGTCGCATTTCCATGCCTTCCATGTGGCGAAGCCGCATGATGGTCTGCTGCATCGTGGGCAGTTTGTCAACGAGTTGCATCACCTTTTCATACCGTTCATCGACTGTTGGTTCGTTCTCGGCCACGTTTTCGGGAATGGTCATGGTGGGTTGTCGCCGCCTTAATGCATCCACACAGCGGTTTTTGACCAGAACCAAGGCCAATGGCCCCATGGGGAGATGCAGGTTGTCGAGCAATTGCCAGAGTTTGAGCAACACATCCTGTACCACATCCTCTGCCTCGTCGCCAGCTTTTAGATAGCTGCGAGCAACGCAAAGCATGCGTGGTCGGTTACGTTCCACCTCTTCTTTATATTCATCGACGGTCATCTGATGTTCTGTTGTTTGCTTTTAATACGTAGTACTTTGCCATTTGTGACACAAAATAAATAATTTTCTTGCATTAAACCATTAAAGGG
>CAJPTO010000321.1 GCA_905373605.1 uncultured Prevotella sp. | reverse complement strand
GTGCTGCTTCGTGACATGCAACATGCTGCTGCCGTGCAACCATGATGCAAAGTTAAGGCAAAAGGCGTTAACGGCAAAATTAAATTGTGCAAAATGGGGCATATCATCAGGACAAGCATCTTGGCAAATAGTTGTGACGTAGCGCGAAGTGGCGGCGCAGAATGGCACCATGTACAGGCTTATTGCCAAGATGCCATTGTTCTAGGCAGTTTCTACATGCAAACCGACACGAGTTGACAAGTTAACAAGTTAATGGGTTAACAAGTTGACAAGTTGACGAGTTGACAAGTTAACGGGTTGACGAGTTGACAAGTTAACGGGTTGACAAGGCCGGAAGATTCTATCTTTCGCTTGTCAACCCGATTTTGCAAAGCCTTTAAGTCGCAACGAACGCGCAATGCAGGCATGTCCTATTGTGGGCAAACATGTCGGCGATGCGGCTTTCGCCGCAGGCAGTAGAACCGCCAGTTAGCCCCTAGTGTCACTACCTCTTAACCACTTTCAACGTGTCTTGCGTGCCGCCACGCGTGGCTTTCACCACGTAAATGCCCGCGGACAACATGTCAAGCGACAGCTCACGAGCTGGTTTTGAACATGTAAACACGCGTTTGCCCTGCGCGTCATACACCTCGATAAGGTCGTAATCGGCGTTAGCAATCAGGCGATTGCCGTCGAAACGCAATGGCGTTTCTCCGCCCCTCACCTCATTGCGAGCCACCTCAGCGGTGGAAAGGTCGTACGAAAGCAATGGGCAAACCGCCATCGAAATAGGTTCGTCATCGTTGCGGCACCATGTGAAAGTGCCTGTAGGATTATGGTTTTCATCTTCGTCGGCCAAGAGATGGTAAGTTGTTGACTTCCCTTTTTCATCTCTTCTCATGCAAAGAATGGCAATCATGTCCGTATTGTGCTTCTCGTCTTCGTTGTTTGGCAGTCCGCCCACCACGATGAAAAAGTCTTTGTCAACCATGATGGGATTTTCGAAGGCGAAAGTGGTAGGTTTCACGTTTTTGTCATCGTACACCAGCTGCGACGCCTTCATCGTTGCCGTTCCCAGAACCGTTGCAGGCATACCCTTGTCGTCGGGAATGGCCAGCGAAACGCTGATTTCGGCATCGGGGCTAATCGTTACCGTGGAACCGAAATACACGTCTACGCTCTTCACTTCGGCCTTTGCCTGCGGTGCATCAAAGCGTTCTGCAAATTTTTCGATGCCAAGCCAGTTCGTTCCAGCGTAGAAACCAAACATCGCCATGCTCGCAACGTCGAGGTTGCCGTTCTCTTCGGGCGTGATGTTCCAGATGTATTGTTCTCCACCCACTTGGATATACCTCATGAGTGCATCTTGACTGGTGCCGGCCTCATTGGTAGCTCGCAAGCCAACGCTGAAAACCCCCTTCTTATCATACGTCACCATTGGGTTTTGTTCGCTGCTTCTCTCCTTGTCGCCCCCTGTAAACGTCCATTGCCACTGCGTGGGATTGCCCGTAGAGAGGTCTTTGAAGTTGAGTGAAGCCCCTTGTGCAATGAAGCGTCCCACGAAAGGCGAGAGATAACCGCCGTCTTCCACCCCGATAAGTGCTTGTGGTGCCTTCTTGCTCACTTTCACATAAGCCTCGTGTGTAAAGCTGTCTGTGTTAGTCCCGTCGCTAACGGTGAGTTTTACGGGGTAAGTACCTGCTGTTGCATACCTCACGGTGGGATTTTCTTCAGTAGATGTGTTTGGCGTACCGCCCTCAAAGGTCCACTGATAGCTGGTCACTTCTCCCACGGCAGCACTGCGGAACACCACTTCCTCGCCCTCAACGATGTTTACAACCGTAGCGTTGGCATCGTTTTGCGACACCTCGAAACCATCGAAGAACGCATCTTCGCCACCCGCGCCCTCGTAAACGAGCGAAAATTTCACTTTCTTTTCGGCATAGGCCGACAGACCTAGTGTGAACTTGTTCCAGTTAGGCCCATCGAATGCCACGCTCTGCGACCATTTGAAGGCATCCAGCAGCTCTGTGGTCTTGGAGGTTTCAACATCTGTGATGAGCAGTTTCCAACGGGCGAACACCAGCAATCCCGGACTGAAGCAGGCGTAGAACGAGCACGTGCTGTTGGGGCGGATAACGATTTCTGGCGAAGTAGCCGTTTCTTTTTGGCTTTTTTCAGCGTATCTTATGCCTAGCGAATACTTGCTTTTCGGATTAAAATACGAGAAAGGTTTTAGGCCATTCCAGCTCGGCTTTTCGTACAACTGCCATGTGGCATCAGCATTAACGTAAAAGTATTCCCACTGATTGGCTTCTTCTACCGAGTCCCAGCCCATTTGATAATAGGGCGTGGAACTTCCCAAAGCATAAAAGTTGGACTGCAAGGATTGTCCGTAGGCTGCAAATTGCAGGCATAGGAACAGGAATAGTAGCGTTCTTCTCATAATAATCTTGTTTGAATTTATAACTAAAATGCCCTTTAAAAGTGCAAATATACAAATTATTATGCTTTTAACAAATAAAACAACATGTTTTATGGGTAAGTAGTAGGTGAATTTAAATTCAGAGCTCTAAGTTTAATAACTTTGTTTTCTCTTTCTTTTGCCAAATATGAAAGACGAAACGATATGGATTTGGGAATTGCATTTCTCCATAAGTG
>CAJPTO010000320.1 GCA_905373605.1 uncultured Prevotella sp. | reverse complement strand
GTGGGTCTGATGTCTAGCTTAATGGTTTCGCCCACCTGCTTGTTGGTGTTGAAAGAGATGCGTCCGTTGCCCACATCAGCACTGCCTTCGTAATAACCCCAGCTGCTAGTGCCAACAACCCATCCCTTGTCTTTGGCTATTTTCACTTGCTTCTTGGTGCAAACGTTACTTTCATTGGTTTCGCTTACAACGAAGAAAAAGCCGTTATTAACCTTCGGAAGTGCATCGACGATGGCCTGCATGGCCTGCTTATTGATATTATTCTCATAAATGGCAAGCTGACCCAACGCCTTATTGTTGACGAGATTGAGTTGTGTTAGCTTGTTCTTGGCGCATGCCAATAGGCTTAACTTAGTGTTGTGCGTTACGTCTAATGTTGAAATATTGTTGCCCGAGCAACCCAAACTGCGCAATGAAGTGTTCTGCGTTACGTCTATTTCATCCAGTTTGTTGTTATAAACAAACAGCTCTTCCAATGCAACGTTCTTCTTAACATCTAGCTTCGTAAGGGCGTTATCATCCATCTTAAGGTATTTCAGCGAGGGACATTCAGCCACTTCAATGGCCGTGATGCCATTTTCTGTGCAAGTCAGCGAGTCCACATCGCCCTTTATCACCACCTTTTGTGCCGTCAGTTTCCATTCAGAGGGCTTTCCTTTCAGGGCTTTAACCAGCGTTGCACCCTCCACTTGGTAGTCCTTTGTGGGTCTGATGTCTAGCTTAATGGTTTCGCCCACCTGCTTGTTGGTGTTGAAAGCGATGCTTGCATTGCTGACTTCATCGCTGCCATCGTATTCGCCCAGTCTGCTCTCGCCTACAACCCAGCCTTTGTCTTTGGCTATTTTTGCCTGCCGTTTGGTACAAACGTTGCCGTCTTTGTCGGTGTTTATAATGATGAGCCACGCGCCCTTAACCTTTGCCAGACTGTTAACAAAGGCATCCATAGCCGCACCATTGATGTTGTTGCCATACACAAACACGAAAGCCATATAGCGATTGTGCGAAAAGTCTAGGGCAGTGATTTGGTTGTTGGTGCAATTAAATATGCCCAAATTGGGGTTTTTAGACAGGTCGATGCCTTTCAGCTGGTTGTTGTTACAGTTTAAGATCATCAACGTGGGGTTGTGGGTTATGTCCAATTCAGTAAGCTTGTTGTTATTACAATTCAGCGTGTCTAAGCTTACATTATTAGAAACATCCAATACAGCAAGCTCATTATTTCCGCAATCCAATTTGCTTAGCATGGGGCATTGCGTAACGTCGATGTCGGTGATGTTGTTTTCGGTGCACTCAATGCCCTCGATATAGCCCTTCAATGTCACCTTTTGTGCGGTAAGTTGCAGTTGCACGGGTTGCGCGCCAGCCTTGCTTACCACCTTTGCGCCCTCGATGTCGAGGTTTCCAATGCTGTTCACTTTCACTTTGATGGTTTCGCCCACGGCTTTCGTTGTTGTTAGGCTGATGGTGCCTTTTACATCATCGTCGCTTCCTTTATAAATGGCCCAGTCGCTTCTGCCAACAATCCAACCTTTTGCCTTAGCTTCTTCCACCTGTTGCTTGGTCATCACGTTGTGTTCTGCGTCTTCGTTCACCACATAGAAGAATCCCTTTTCTACCTTTGGCAACGATTTCACCAGCTTTTGCATGGCTCTGCGCTTGATATTGTTGCTATAAATGGTGGCAAAGTTAAGTTTTGGGTTGTTAGAAAAGTCGAGTGAAGTTATCCTGTTGTTGTCAATGCCAAACATAGATAGCTCCCGGTTTTTGCTGATGTCGATGGAACGAACGGCATTGTTGGCCAAACTCAGCATCTCGAGGGCCGTGTTGTTTTTCACATCAAGGTCGTAAAGTTTGTTGTCGTTGCAAGATAGCCAATAAAGCTTTGCGTTTTTAGTCACGTCTAGCTCTTCCAAATTATTGCTCGAGCAGTCTATCTTCGCCAGCGAAGGGCATTTGGTAAGGTCTAGCTTGGTGACATGTCCGCTCTGCAGCGTCAGTTCTGTAACGTTTCCTTTGATAACCACCTCTTTCGAAGTGTATCTGCGCCAACGTTTATTGGTCAGTGGATGTTCGTAATCAATGCCTTCGATGGTGAAATCGCCATCGGCTTTCACCTCAATAACAACGCTGTCGCCTGGATTTGAATCGGTGGTAAAGCGAATTTCGCCATTTCCCACAGCACGTGTGTTGGCAGATAAACCGGATATTCCTTTAAGGCCGGCCAATACAGTGCCGCATACTGCTATGAACACCGCTGAGAAAAGAAGTAATCGTTTCTTCATTTTTGATGATTAATTATATTGATGAGTAACAAATGTTGAATGATTATCCCATACCTATTAAACACAAAACGGCGAGCCATACGAAAAACCTTCCTGCGCCAACAACAGCTTGTATAGCCATTGTTAGCCAAGATTTTTTCTTATTGCTCGCCGTTAGTTTTTGTATTTTGTAGCTGTTGCCATGCCCTTCGGGGCATTTCCCATTTGTGCCTCGCTAGCTGGCACACGCTTTTCAAGCTACAAATTTAGCCATTTAAAAAAACATAGCAAAGCAAAAGTGCTAAAAACATGCAATCGTTTTAGGATGGTTCTAAAAATTGCCTTTGCTGTATTTTTAGCTTTTAGCTGAGCAGATTTCGT
>CAJPTO010000319.1 GCA_905373605.1 uncultured Prevotella sp. | reverse complement strand
AGCATAGCCTTTACGGCAAAGAGATTCATTCGGAACTCGCGGTTCACCAAGAAGCCGTTCTTCCCCTTGTAATCTTCGTCGTAGGGGTCGGTGAAGAAGTCGAGCGGGTCGCCCTTCTTAAGCAGGTTTTCGGCCTTGTGCAGGTCTTTCAACACAGCTTCCACCACGGCTTGTGCGGTAAGAACGGGCGTGGGCACGCGGTCGTATGTGGTGCGATAGGGTATGGCCTTAGCGTTTGGCTCATCTTTATATATAGGTCCGAAGAGGCGCAAGAGGTCGAAATGCAAGAAAGCGCGCAGTGCCAAGGCTTCTCCGCGTATCGTTTCGTAGTAACGGGGCGTTACAAGCACATCGCGTTTGGTTTCGGTATAGGCGATGATGTTGTTCACGTTGGCGATGACATTGTAGAGGCCGGCGTATATGGCATTCTTCTTAGCCTTGAATTGGTTGTCGAAGTCGTACACGATGCTTTGGTCGAAGACAATCGAAGTTTCGTGTTCTGGATAGCCAGTGTATAGCCCGCCCAGTTCGTCTATGTATCCATAGCTGAGGTCTGCCCCGTAAAGCGTGGGCGAACCAAGCTTGATGTACACGCCTGTAAGGGCATCTTTGAAGCCCGACTCCGAGCGAAACTGCTTGTCGGTGGGTATGGATGTCTTGGGATCAACGTCTAACCAGCTGTTGCAAGCGGTGAACCCCAACATCGCCACGAGCAAAAGGAAATGTATTTTCTTCATTTTGAGTCTGCAAATTTAAAAACCAACGTTGAGCGAGAAAATGAATTGTCGTGAGAAGGGATAGCTAGTGCCCCGCTCGCGCTTCACCGTAGAGAGGTAGAAGAAGTCTTCCATGTTGAAAGCCAGCCTTGCCGAGTTAACGCCCAGGCGCTTAATGAAGGGCGTGTTGTTGCGGTCCATGCGGTAATAGAGCGAAAGCGAACTGCCTTGCAGCAGGTTTTCGTCCATCACGAAGCGCGAAGAGGCCTTTGTTTCCGAGCCTCCGGGGTTTATTTCTCGGAACATGGCCCTGTCGCCGGGCTTCTTCCAGCGCAGTTGTGTAACGCGGCGGTCGGCGTTATACTTCAGGTTGGCGTTCTCCACCTTATCTATAAGGGTCTGGTTGTACACTTGCCCGCCGAAACGATACATCATGCTCACGTCTATTCCCCATCCCATGTAGGTGAAGGATGTGTTGAAGTGTCCTTGCCACGTAGGTTCGGTGTTGCCAACAGGCACAGCATCCTTGGCATCCCAGTTCACTGCGCTGGTCATTTCGCCGTTGCGCTTGAGCAATATCTCATCTCCCGAAGCCGGGTCGATGCCCAACGAGCGCACCACCCAAATGCGATTAACCGACTGTCCCTCTTCATATCGTGGCAAGGGAGCGTTCTTAAGGTTTCCTGCATTCACATCATTGATGTGGCGCATGGCTTCCGATATTTGCAAAAGCTTGTCTGTGTTGTGCGATCCGTTAAGTGTAACGGTCCAATAGCATTGCCTTGCCACGTTGCGATAAGGGATGGCCGAGAGTGTTATCTCCCATCCGCGGTTCTCCAGCTTGCCAATGTTCTCGGGATATTGCGCAAAGCCCACCGAAGGAGCAAGGCTCACCATCGTTATCATGTTGTTTGTCACCTTGCGATAATACTCCACGCGAGCGGTAACCCTGTGGTCTAGGGCACCCAGTTCTGCGCCGAAGTTGAGGTTGCGCGTTGTTTGCCACTTCAATTTTTCGTTGTGCATGGCCAGGATTTCGCTTCCCGTGGCATCAGAAGAATAGTAAGGCAGCAGCAAGTTGGCGTATGTGTAATAGCCATGCGCCTGATATGGGTTGAAGCCTTGCGAGCCTGTTGTGCCGTAGGTGGCACGAAGCACGAAGTCGGAGAGCCACGACAGGCCGGCCAGCAACGTCTCTTTCTTCACGTCCCAGCGCAAACCCGTTGACCAGAAAGGTGCCCAACGATTGTCTTTGCCGAACTCTGACGAGCCATCTAGGCGCAAGTTGAAGTCGAAAGCGTACTTATATTTATACGAATAGCCGCCGGCCAACACCCATCCGATGCTTCTGCTGGTGCTTTCGATGCCGTCTACCTTCTCATTATATTTCTTACCGAAGAGCAAGTTGTCCATATTGTCGTTGGGGAAGCCCGTAACATAAGTGCCATACGTGTCTCGGCTGTGTTCTTGGAGGCTCATTCGGGCGTTGGCCGTGATGTAATGGTCGGCCAATTGCTTGTTCCAACTGCCCGTAAGGTCTACGCCCCACTTCACCAATTCGCTTTGGCTGCGGCGATAGTCACCGCGAAGCGTGGGGTCGGTAATGCCATCAAAGGCCGTATGCTGTGCAGGGCGGAACTTATCCCTGTTGCCAATGCTCTTCGAAAGCGAGAAAGCGGCCTCCAAACGCAAGTCGGCAAGGGGTGTATACTCCACCTTAAACAATTCGCGCACCGAGAAATTCTTGCTTCGGTCTTTGCTATTAAAGGTGGTGTTGTACATTGGGTTGAGGTAATCTCTTTCTCCGCCCAGGCCCGAAAAGTCGTCTAGCCGTTTCAGCAGTTCGCCGTTTTCGCCGTAAGGCTTGAGGTAAGGGTTCAGCCTTGTATATTGGTCGAAGCTTCCCCACGGCGATTCGTCGGCCGTAGAGTTGTCTATGGT
>CAJPTO010000318.1 GCA_905373605.1 uncultured Prevotella sp. | reverse complement strand
CGCCCACACCGCCGCCAACGAGCGTTTCTTGCTCGTTGGCGGCGGTGTGGGCGTTGCTCCGATGCTCTTCCTCGGGCAAAAAATCAAGGCATTGGGCGCACAACCCACTTTCTTGCTGGGCGCACGCACGGCAACCGACCTGCTGGAGATGGAACTCTTCGAACGCACGGGCCGTGTCTTGGTGACAACCGAAGACGGGTCGGCTGGCGAAAGGGGGTTCGTAACCAACCATTCGGTGCTGCAAAACGAACGGTTCGACATGATTTCTACCTGCGGCCCTAAGCCAATGATGGTGGCCGTGGCACGCTATGCCCGCGAAAAAGGCACGCCCTGCGAGGTGTCGTTAGAGAACTTGATGGCCTGCGGCATCGGCGCATGCCTTTGCTGTGTGGAGAAAACGGTGGACGGAAACCTCTGCGCATGTAAGGAAGGGCCTGTGTTTAACATTCAAAAACTGCTTTGGTAATGGCCATTCTCACAACAAATATCGGCAGCCTGTCGATGAAAAACCCCGTAATGACGGCTTCGGGCACATTCGGTTACGGCCTGGAGTTTGAAGATTTTGTACCCCTAGACGGCATAGGCGGCATCATCGTGAAAGGAACAACGCTACATCCGCGACAAGGAAACGACTATCCGCGAATGGCCGAAACGCCACAAGGCATGCTCAACTGCGTGGGATTGCAGAACAAAGGCGTTGATTATTTCGCCACACACATCTATCCCAAGATTAAAGACATCGACACGCGCATGATTGTGAACGTGAGCGGCAACACGCCTGAAGACTATGCGGAGTGTGCCGCGCGCATAAACGCCCTCGAAAACATACCTGCCATAGAGCTTAATATCTCGTGCCCAAACGTGAAAGAGGGCGGTATGGCCTTCGGAACTACATGTGCCGGGGCAGCAAGTGTGGTGCGGGCGGTGCGCGCGCGCTACCGAAAGACGCTCATCGTGAAGCTTTCGCCCAACGTAACGGACATTGCTGAGATTGCACGGGCCGTGGAAGCGGAGGGTGCCGACAGCGTTTCGCTCATCAATACGCTCATGGGCATGGCCATAGATGTTGAACGCCGACAGTCGGTTTTGAGCATTAACACGGGCGGATTGAGCGGTCCGGCCGTCAAACCTGTGGCCTTACGCATGGTGTGGCAAGTGGCAAAGGCGGTGAAAATACCCATCATCGGACTGGGCGGCATCTGCAATGCCACCGATGCCCTCGAGTTTATCATGGCTGGTGCTTCAGCAATCCAAATCGGAACGGCCAATTTCCTCGACCCAACCGTCACCATCAAGGTGCGCGACGGCATAAACCAGTGGCTAGACAGCCACGGCGTGAAAGACATTAAAGAGATTATAGGGGCGGTTAAGTAATCGTTTTACCCCAGGAGAATGGGATTGGGAAGCGTTAGGAGAATTACATAGCGCAATATTTTGAAAGGTTTGAGCCAGTTTGAAAGATTTCCACGCGTAGCACGTCACAGAGTGTAGAACCATAAGCGGTGTTTCCGTGTTTAATAAGTCTGCGCACTTTGCGCGGAAATCTTTCAAACAGGCTCAAATTCCTCAAAAAAAGGTCCAACGCTTACACTTCTCATATGTGCTAAAAAACAAATCCAAACCCCTTTCTTTTTATTATATGGGCACACATGCGGCAATACAGCTACCTCCATGAGCTGTTTGTCGCAAAACGATGTGGATTGATTTATAGTGAAAAGGAATTGAATTTGGAATAGACTTACTGAGCTTGATGCATTATCAAACTCACGCAGAGGCGCAGAGGACACAGAGAACATCCCCATCACAGCTTAAGGCAGAAGACGCTACGCTGAGAGAACGCGGAGAGAGGAGGGAATGTTCCCTCTCGAGATAAAGATGTTAACGTCTTCATTATATACCGAACTGGCGTAAATTATTCTTTCTCCGCGTTCTCAAAGCATAGCGTCTTTCAGTTCCACTCGTATAAAGAAAGAACGCTTCTTCCTCTGCGCCTCTGCGTGATAATTACCCCAAACGCTAGCTAGCATGTAATCTCTAAAACCATTTCTTCTTGGCTATAACCTTAAAGGTTGGTTCTAGAAAATACAGGAAAGGCAATTTTTACGCCGGTTTGGGATAAGAAACAAAGCGTTTTGAGTAAAGAGTTGCCGTAGAAAGCGGCTGATTGCCCAACCATCGAATGGCGATAGCTGGCATAACAACCATTGCCCATCCCAAACTTCCTTCCAGCAGCAGGCCTTGTTTCTTTTCATCAACCACCCCATCACCACAACACCTTATCACCTTGCCACCAAAATTCGGGTGTGAGAAACGTGTGTTCAGCAATGTTTCGTAAGAAAAGTTGGTGTCTGGCATTTGGTGTACAGGTGTACGGCATAAGGTGTACACGTGTACGGCTTATGCCAGACACGTGTCCGGCATATGCCGGACACCCATTATATGTTTGATTTATGGTTGGGATGTGTTCATTGCAGGGTGTTTTGTACACTGCTTTGTGAGGTCTTTTCCTTCAAAAGTGGCTTAGGGACATAAGAAATAGCACCAGCCCAGGGGCAACAAATTCCCCGCCATGCCCCCTACAACATCGTGACACAGGGCAAAATGGTTGCTTGTCAGGCCAACTCTCGCCACTCGCCAATTGGCCAATCAGCCACCTTC
>CAJPTO010000317.1 GCA_905373605.1 uncultured Prevotella sp. | reverse complement strand
GCTCTTAAAAACCGCGCCTTGAACCACTTTTCCCTTCGTGGGCAGCGAGCCAAGGTAACGACAAACAAGGCGGCGGAGCTGCGGTTCGTCAAAGTCGCCGATGAAACTAAACGTCCATGCGGCGGCGTTGGCCGTGCGTTCGCGCGCTATTTGCAGTATGCGGTCGTAGTTGATGTCGGGCAAGTCGGCCTCTAGCACAGGCAACAGGCGCGGGTTGTGCCCATAGACGGTGGCCACGAGCGAGTCGTTGAAGGCAATGTCGTGGTTCAAGGCGCGGTTTTTAAGAGCCGTGCGCCACGAGTCCATCACCGTTGCAAACGATTGTTCGTCTTTGGTTATGCCCCCAGAGAGATATAGGTGTGCCAATTGCAGCATTGTTTCCACATCGCGCTTAGACGAGCCACCCGACATGCCCATATACTTGTCGCCAATGGAAAGTCCGGCGTTGGCAATCTTTCCAGCAAGTATTTTGGGAAGCTCCATATTGCGGAAGCCACCAAGACCAGAGATGGAAATAATGTCGTTGAATACGGCCAGATTGGTGTAATCTTTCGGACCATAGAGCGACTTGCCGCCGTGTGCGCTTGCGGCAAAGTTCACTTGGTCTTTCTTAAAGTCGGTCTTTTTCAAGATAACAGTCACGCCGTTGGCCAGTTTCAACTCGGTATATCCCAGTTCGGTGTTCTTTTTCTCCTTAACTATCTTGCCTGGTCGCGGCAATTTCGTCATCAGGGGCACCTCTTTCACCGTGTCGACATAGGGTTCCACCTTGGCGTTGCGTGCCGTGTGCACCGCTTGCAACAGGCTTTCGGGCGCGGGATAAACGTTGCCTTCCTTCTCGTTGTTGAAGTTTACGATAACCATGTTGCGGTCGGTCTGTGGCAACAGCTGTGGCAGAATGGCGTTGATGTCGGCCAATGGGATGTTTGGCACCAGCTGTTTCATTATCTCATAGTAGTCTTCGAAGGCCGGGATAGGCTCTTGTGAGAGGAAGTGTCCCTTGTAATCGTCGGCGAAAGAGGCGTTTGGCATCTTGTCGTGGCCATTGTATGCTTTCTCCAAAGCACTCAGCAGGTTGGCTCTTGCGCGGTCGTATTCGCCTTGGGTGAAGCCGAACTTGGCAGCGCGATGTGCCTCAACGAGTGCAGCTTGCAGGGCTGCAGCCGTGCCGGCCATATCCCTCGGCGTAGCACTGATGGTGAAAGCCCCCTTGGTTTTGGCGAAGATAAAGTTGCCATCGGCAGCCGATGCGCCCAGATAAGGGCAGTCTGTAGATTTCTGTGCGGCCTCGGCATAGCGGTCGTTAAGCATTCCAAGGGCCATGTTCTTGGCATAGTTGGCCAGCAGGTAGTCTACATTGCGCTTCAGCGAGTCGGGCCACACCTCGTGTTTGAACGAAACCTCCACAGCACTGTTTTGTTGTTCCTTGTCTTTATCCACCACGATGATGGGTTCTTCGTTGTCTGGCACCGGCACATCTTCCACCCTGGCTTGGTTATCGGGGTTCTTCAGCGGGCCGAACAGCTGCTTAATCATGGCTTCGGTGTGGTCTACGTCGATGTCGCCCACCACGATGATGCCTTGGTTTGAGGGGTGATACCATTTCTCGTAGTAGTCGCGCAGCTCCTTTGGCTTGAAATTGTCCACCACACTCATCAGTCCGATGGGGAAGCGTGCGCCATATTTCGTGCCAGAATAGAGTTTCAGCAGGTTGCGTTCGAGCATTCTCGATGTGGCACCCGTGCGTTCGCGCCACTCTTCGTGTATCACACCGCGCTCCTTATCAATCTCGGCAGGGTCCAGCGTAAGGGCATTTGCCCAGTCGCTGAGTATCAACAGGCACGAGTCTAAGGCCGTTTGTCGGGTTGTCGGCACGTTCGAGATGTTGTAAACCGTTTGGTCGATGGAGGTATAGGCGTTGAGGTCGCCCCCGAATTTCACGCCGAGCGTTTCGAGGTAGCGAATGAGTTCGTTGCCAGGGAAATGCTTCGTGCCGTTGAAGCACATGTGTTCTAGGAAGTGGGCCAGCCCTCGCTGGCTCTCTTCTTCTTGTATCGAGCCCACCTTTTGTGCGATATAGAAGTCGGCACGATGCTCCGGCCAGTTGTTATGGCGTATGTAATAGGTCAGTCCGTTGGGCAGTTTGCCAATCCTTACGGCCTTGTCAACAGGTATGGGCGGTGCTTGATTGACGGCTTGCCCATGCAAGCCCAGCGGAATGAGCATCGAGAAGATCATCCATAGGGCCAGTGTTGCGTTGATTTTTTTCATCTTTGTTTCAATAAATCGTTTAAAGGTTATGGTGGAAATCGGTCTTTGTCCTTTCTAAGTGTGGCATGGCAGAGCCGCTCCGGGTGTTTCTTGTTCCGCTCGCGCCGGGTTGTCGGGGCAAAGGGTGTTAGGAAGTGCCCCTAGGTTATGTGAAAGAGCTGGCGCGAGAAGCGGAGGGAGGAGAGAAACACGCCGGAAACGGTTTTATCTACCATCAACAAAGTTTTACTCGTTAGGCCACATCACGTTTCATTAGCAACGTTTGGCAATGCAAGCCTGCGATTTGCGATGCAGCGTAACGGCTGTTCGTAAACATTGCAGGCAAAGGCTCAAAGCCTATTATGGCTGGTTCTAAAAATTCCACGCAAGCGTTCATTTCCTTTTTGTTATTTAGCTCT
>CAJPTO010000316.1 GCA_905373605.1 uncultured Prevotella sp. | reverse complement strand
GCTCAGCTAAAAGCTAAAAATACAGCAAAGGCAATTTTTAGAACCAGCCTTTAATCAAAGAAAAAGTTGCATATAATCGGCAAGTTAGTAAATCTTACCGATTATATGCAACTTACGCAACTTAGTTGTTGCTAGGCTTTGCGTTCCAAACAAGGAGCGTCAGGAGGACAGACAGCAAGGCTGCACCAATCCAAAAATAGTTGATATACGTGAAATCGTACACTTCCGAACCGTTTACGATGTGCTTGTTGCCCTCAATGAGCCACCCACTCATGATGTCTTGTATGCCTGCGCCGATATAACTGGCCACGCCCACAACGCCAAGTGCAGCACCAGATGCATTCTTTGGTGCTAAGTCGACAGCCATCAGTCCTCCAAGAAAGCAAATCAACACCCCAATGCCCACACCAAAGAGCACCATTGCAAGCACGTCAATGACAAAATGCACGCCTGGCACGAGCAGAAACAAGCAAAGGGCCACCACATTCATCAAGCCAAAGGCCAAAGCGGGGACATTGCGCGAACCCTTAAACAGCTTGTCGGAGATGAGTCCGCTAGATACGGTGCCTATGATGCCGCACACAGAACTGATGGAGATGATGAAGCTCGCATCAAGGGTGGAATACCCTTTCATGGTTTCGAGGTAGAATACGCCCCAACTGTTTACTGCGTATCTGCTGATGTACATGAAAGCAGAGCCTAAGGCAAGTATCCATATGGCAGGATTTCTCAACACAGCCTTTTGACTTTTGTTGAAGTCGGGGGATTTTCTTTTTGTCTCGTTGTGCTGGTCTAGCAGGTAGCCGTATCGTTGTGGCGTATCTTTCATGCCCCACTGCATCACGAAGAAGTAGGCAATGCCAATAAGTCCTGCGCCAATCAGCGCATATCTCCAGCCAAATTGCGTGGCGAGGATTGCTATGCTGATGAAAGTGATGGCCTCTCCCAAGTTGTGGCTTGCACTCCAAAAGCCGTAATATGTGCCTCGATTGCTGCTATCGAACCATCTTGACAGCGAAACGACGCCCGATGCAGCACCCATTGACTGGAAAAAGCCATTTATGCCCCACAAGATTGCAAAGAGCATGAACGAATTTGTAAAACCCAACGCCAGATTGATAAGTGCCGAGATTAGCAAGCCCGTTGACATTAGCCGTTTAACATTGGCCCGGTCGGCAATAAATCCGTTGCACAGCTTGCCAATGGCGTAGGTGAAGAACAGGCACGAACCAATTATTCCTATCTCGGTTTCTGTAAAAATGCCATTCTCAACCATTGGCTTGCGTATCACATTCATGCTCAAACGGCAGACGTAATACACGCCATAACCCAGTGTGGCGGTGAGAAACGAAATGAGCCTGATGCGTTTTAACCGGCTCTTGTCTGCCTTGGGGCTGTCTGCTGGCGATGGAATCTGATAGAATGAAACAATTCTTTTATAGATGTTCATCAGTCATGGAGGTTTCGCGTTCTGAGATAGGTGAGAAGATATTGAGGACGGTCCGTTTGTATTAGGCGTGCACCGAGCCTGTCAATGAGATAACCATAACCTTTGTTGGGGTCTTCCAAAGACATATCGTCGTCGTGGCCTCCCGCCATCGTGTCCCATAGCGTGTTATACCAAATGAGCGCCTTGCCTTTTAGCTTGTTGGGCAATGTGGTTGGTATGGGGTTTAAATCTAACTTGAAGAGAAACTCAAACGCAACGGGCCGCATGTCTTTTATGAACCTGTCGATTTGCTCTATAGCGTCAGACTTGTCGAGATTGATAATCGGCATGTAGATAACGTCTTTGAGGTAATCGCCAAATTGTTTCTTCACTTCTTGCGCAGATTTCGTACCTTTCATGATAATCTGCTTGGTTGTTCCCGTTTTTTTCATCAGTTCATAAACCTGTTCGAAGTATCTGTCTGCCTTGTCAAGGTTCAACATCACCTTGCCCTTGGCGTGGATAAGGGCTTCTTCAAGTGTCGGTACCCGGTGGATGGTCTTTATGTTGCAACCGTTCTTAAGGTGCAAGGTGCGAATGTATGCAAGCGTGGTGTCCTTAATGAGGCCTTTGCCCGTTGTGGTTCGGTCTAGTGTAGGGTCGTGCATGAGGATAAGTTGCCCGTCTTTTGTGCGTTGCACGTCTATTTCAACAATGTCGACACCCATTTTTGCCGCATTGTCAATGGCTTCGAGTGAGTTTTCACAGAAGTTGCGCCAATCGCCGCGGTGTGCCGCAACAATAACCGAGGTGGTGTCTCGGTTTAGAAGTTTCTCTCTGATTAGGTCTGCACGGCTTTGAGCAGCTGCACTGAAAATGGCGGCAGCCGAAAAAGCGAGCAATAAAAGTTTCTTTTGCATGTGAATTGGGGTTATGAGTTATGTGATTGTTGTTGTGTTGGTTTAAAATTCTGCCTGAAGAGGGCATGAAGTGGTAGCGCGGGCAAGCCTAAGTGCGAGTTGCAGGGCGCGCCTTGCGGGTGTTACCACCTGTTAATCTTAATCAGATATTTCTTTAGCAGCATCGGGTTGTCGCTGAAAATAATGTCTGCACCAAGATTTATCAACCAGCCATAGCTGTTATCTGGGTTGGTGACGGCCATTTCGTCGTCGTGTCCGGCATTGAAAGTGTCCCAAAGCGAGTTCAGCCAGATGCGGTAGCCGGCTTTTTTGAGCTTGGTGATTTGCTTA
>CAJPTO010000315.1 GCA_905373605.1 uncultured Prevotella sp. | reverse complement strand
TTTTGCTTTCTTTTATTTGTTGACAAGTTAACGAGTTAACGAGTTGACAAGTTACTTGCCTTAACATAAACGTCCTTTTATTAGTTGACAAGTTTACGAGTTAACAGGTTAACAAGTTACTTGTCTGAACATAAATATATTTTTATATGTGTAAATGTTGTCAATCTTAAGAGTTTTGGTTGCCGTTTTTGCGCGATATTGTTGGCGCATAGGCGCATTCCAGGGCGTAATAGCTTGTGCTTCACTCGCTTTTTCACGCGTGCTGCACATTTTATCGCGCTCTGTATGAACGTCAATGTTTATGCAAATTTACACTTTTTATCATTGATAACCATCAATGCGAGGGATATTTTGATGCAGAGGGTGGGCGAAAGGGGGGTAATTGGGAGCTAGGCCGATGATAAAATGGCGGTGAACAATGGCTTGCTCTGCGCTTTTAAGACTGTAATGATGCTTTTGGACGGCGCATTCAGCTTGCTGTAGATCGTCTTATCTTCTTGTTAGCCACCAATTTTGCCAGTTTGGCAACCTCCAACCCGCATCATTGCAATGCTACCAGCGTTTGGTAGCGCGGCTACCAATGCCTGGTAGTGTGGCTACCAACGTGTGGTAGTGCGGTTACCAACGCTTGGTAGTGTGGCTACCAACGCCTTGGTAGTGCCCAATTAGCAGGCAAATGCCTCGCAAAGCCTTTGTTGTGGCGAGGTGTAGTGCATGGGGAAAATGCGATTTGTATTCTAAAACGAATTTATTTGTTAAAAAACTTTGCCGCATGTGAAGAAAATCGTAACTTTGCGGTGAGTTATTAAAGGCTGGCTCTAAAAATTGCCTTTGCTGTATTTTTAGCTTTTAGCTGTGCATATTTCGTTTACGATTGAAGGAGCATAGTGGACTATGCGACTAAAAGAGTAAGCGAAAGATGCCAGATAAAAGCAAAAAGACAGCAAAGAGCTAAATAATAAAAAGGAAATGAACTCTTGCGTGGAATTTTTAGAACCAGCCTAAAGTAAGTATAACCCAACTTTTAATAGATGAGAACTAGAATGACCCCAAAAAAACACTTGAAAGCATTGGTGACGCTATTGTTGGCCCTCGCTCCAATGGCTATGCAGGCCCAGTTTAACCGTACAACTTATTTCATGGACGGCGTAAGTTTCAGGCAACAGCTCAACCCTGCCCTCACTCCTTCGCGCGGATATGTGAACATTCCCGTTGTTGGCGCATTGAATATGGGCATTAGTTCCAACGGCATCTCGTCAAAATATCTTAGTGACATCATTGATAACACCAGCTCGGCCGATTATTTCACCACCGACAAGTTTATGAACCAGCTTAAGAACGACAACCGAATAAACTTGTCGATGGCCACCGATTTGGTTTCTTTTGGATGGTATTCGGGCAAGGGTTTTTGGAATGTGAACCTCGGTTTAAAGCTCGACATGGATGCGAACATTAAGCGCGACGTGTTCGATTTCATGCGTGCTTCGCGCGGTTTTGGCGAACAGTCGTGGGCCAACGCCAATCTGCACACTGATGGTTTGCAGGCCAATGTTAACGCGTATATGGAAACGGGCGTGGGCTACGCCAGGCCTTTCGGCGAACGACTGGTGCTTGGCGCAAAGGTGAAACTGCTCTTTGGCATTGCCAACATCAACATGAAGGTAGACGATGTAACCATGCAAACCAAGCTACACAACATTGCACCCAACCAAGACTGGTCTACCATTACCGAAGAACAACTGCAAAAGGTGAAGGGAAAAGCCAACATCAGGGCGCATGCAGAGGTGCAAGGCTCGATGGGTGGATTGAAATTTGTTACTGACGACAAGAATTATGTAGACGAAATAGAGCATAGTGGGGCTACAGGCTTCTCTGGTTTCGGAGCTGCCATCGACCTTGGTGCGTCTTATAAGCTAGGCCGAAACGTTACACTTTCGGCTGCCTTGCTCGATTTGGGCTTCATTTCGTGGGGTAAGGGCAACACGATAAAGGGCGTTTCCGACTTTGATCGCGTGTACGACTTCGACGGAGTGCATGCAGGAGAACACCGCGAAGAATTTAAAAAGACCATACAAAGCGGCGAGATCTTCAACTCCGACTTGTGGAACTTGAAAACAGAAGAGAGCAAGTCGCGCACCACTGCGCTACGCACCACTATGATGTTGGGCGGTCAATATAAGTTGCTGAACGACAAGTTGACACTTGGCGCGCTCTCCACTACACGTCTTGGCAAGGTGAATACGCAGTCGGAACTGACACTTGCCGGCAACTACGACTTCAACAGGTATGTCGGCGTAGCCCTTAGCTACTCGATGATACAGAGCCAAGGCACGGGCTTAGGCCTTGGATTTAAGCTTGGACCAGTTACGTTGGCCACCGACTACATGTATTTCGGGCAAGACACGCGCACGGTAAGCGCACTTGTTGGCATCAGCATTCCTTTGGGAAACATGCACTAAAAGGCCTTTACGCCGCCCCTCTTGCAAGGGATGAAAGGCATGAGGCATCATCATTGTCCAGCTTGTTCAGTGCAGAATGAGGGAGAAAAGGACATCAACCTCAACTCCTGTCGCCGGATAGGAAAGTTTACTCTGGCTTCATATCGGCTCTTTGTTTAAGGCTGGTTCTAGAAATTGCCTTTGCTGTATTTTTAGCTTTTAGCTGAGCAGATTTCGTTTACGATT
>CAJPTO010000314.1 GCA_905373605.1 uncultured Prevotella sp. | reverse complement strand
GTCCGGCGTACATGGCACGCACCAAAGCCCTAACGATAACGATAAAATAAACAACAACAATAATGAACAACAGTATCTTGGCGGCCATGCTCCTCTCATGGGCCAGCCTTTCGGCCAACGCACAGCGCATGGAAGCTGTGCGTGCGGCCATCGACTGCGGACAAGTGATGTATCGCACACCCGTAACAGCTACTTTCGAAGTGAAAAACAAGGGCGGAAAACCCTTGCATATCACTGCCGTTCGCAAAAGCTGCGGATGCACCGAGGTAGACTATCCCAAGAAAGAGATACCCGCCGGACAGGTGTTTCAGGTGAAAGCCACCTACGATGCCGCACAAATGGGACACTTCAACAAGCAGATTGGCCTCTATTCTGCCGCTGGTAAAGAACCACTGGTGCTTACCCTCAAGGGCGTGGTGGTTGAAGAGGTGAAAGACTTCTCTGGCACTTATCCTTTCACCCTGGGCGATGTGATGGTGGAAAAAAACAACATCGAGTTCGACGATGTTAACCGTGGCGACCGCCCCGTGCAGAAAATCCACCTCATGAACAATTCGGGAAAGCCTGTACAACCCGTTCTCATGCACCTGCCGCCTTACCTTCAGGCCGATGTTTCGCCCTCCACCATCATGTCGGGGCGCAGTGGTGTCGTTTCTATCACGCTCGATTCGCGCTCGTTGCGCAACTTCGGGCTCACACAAACCAACATCTACCTGGGCATGTTCCCCGGCGATAAGGTGTCGGCCGACAAGGAAATCAGTGTGTCGGCTGTGCTCCTCCCCGGGTTTAACGAGCTTTCTAAGGCCGCACTCAACAATGCCCCACAGATAAAACTATCGACAACGAAGGTGGACCTCGGCAACATCTACGGCCGCAAATCCAAGAAAGCAGAGATAGACATTGCCAATGTGGGGCGCAGCACGCTGGAGATTAGTTCGCTGCAAATGTTCACGGCTGGCCTAAAGCTGTCGCTCAACAAAACCCACATCGCACCTGGCGAAGTGGCTAAGTTGAAGATAACGGCCGATGAGAAGCAGCTCAAGAGCGTGAAGGCTGCACCGCGTGTGCTCATGATTACCAACGACCCCAAGCAGGCCAAGGTGGTGATAACCATTAATGTGAAATGATTCAGGTAGAAATAGACAGCGGCAGCGGATTTTGTTTCGGTGTTACAACGGCCATCAAAAAGGCCGAAGAAGAATTGGCGGCCGGCAAAAAGATGTATTGCCTGGGCGACATCGTGCACAACGGCATGGAGGTGGAACGCCTAACGGCTATGGGGCTCACCACCATCAACCACGAGCAGTTGCGCCATTTGCACGATGTGAAGGTGTTGTTGCGTGCACATGGCGAACCGCCCGAAACTTACGAGCTTGCACGTCGCAACAACATTGAGATTATAGATGCCACTTGTCCTGTGGTCTTACAGCTGCAAAAACGCATCAAGAAGCAGTTTGATGCCAACCCAGATGCGCAAATCGTCATCTTTGGAAAGAACGGACACGCCGAAGTGCTGGGGCTTGTCGGGCAAACGCGAAGCGAAGCCATCGTGATCGAGCATTTCGATGAGGTGCAGAAGCTCAACTTCAACCGCGACATTTACCTCTATTCGCAAACCACGAAGAGCCTCGACGAGTTCCATCGCATCATCGAATACATACAATCGCACATCAGCCCCACGGCCACCTTCCGCAGTTTCGACACCATTTGCCGCCAAGTGGCCAACCGCATGCCCAACATTGCGCGCTTTGCCACGCAACACGATGTGATAATCTTTGTGAGTGGGCGCAAAAGCAGCAATGGCAAGGTGCTTTTCAACGAGTGCAAAGCGGTTAATCCCAACAGCTATCATGTGGAGAACGCCAGCGAAATTTGCCTCGATTGGTTTGCCAATGCCAAGACGGTGGGCGTATGTGGGGCCACCAGCACGCCCAAATGGCTGATGGAAGAGTGTCGCGACTACATCTTGAGCAACACCGATTGATGGTTTTAGGTGATGCAGGTACAAATGGGGGGATGAAACACGTCTCCATTTTTAGGCTGCACACAATTGCCATACGCCTATGTCATTACCGCCTCTGATGAAACACGTCTCCATTTTTAGGCTGCACACAATCAACCCTAGCGCGCCTCTTTGAATTGGTGATGAAACACGTCTCCATTTTAGGCTGCACACAAAACTGCTGCTGCGGATTTCATGGCCGTTAACGGTGAAACACATCTCCTTTTTAGGCTGGACACAATGTCAAGGACCACCTCCTAAAAAGTTTGATGGATGAAACACCTCTCCCTTTTTAGGCTGCACACAATTGGTTGATGCGCTAATGCGCTTAACATGCGCCCCATAGATGGTGATGTTTGCATTGCATATTTCTTTGGTTTGTGGCATACCAGCAACCGCCAGATGGTAGTTGGTATGCCACAAATCATTTTTTTTCGTTGTCGCAGTACCACATTGGACACTTTTGCGCGTGATATAGGTCACGCTGGTTCACGGGATTGTGATTAGATTTCACCATCCTACGACAGTTCAGGATAAGGAACAACACCTTTTATGAAGTCTTTTATCGCGATGAGGGGGTGATTAATTCAACTACCGCAAAGCGGTTGGGCTTTTTGTAGGGCAGGGTTGCGCGCTTTCTCGCGCTACCCTGCCTAGCTCAAGCGTGTGAAAGCTAGGCCGTAGGCCTTGATCTTTTTA
>CAJPTO010000313.1 GCA_905373605.1 uncultured Prevotella sp. | reverse complement strand
ACTTCCTGCGTTCGTTCACTAAAGATCTCTTCACCAGTTTCGAAGAAAAAACCATCGTGGCGCAAGGAGAAGTGATGAGTACCAACATGATGGTGAACTATTTGAAGGAGATTGGCGTGAAAGCCGTGTTGCTTGATGCCTTGGATTTCATGAGGACTGACAAGAACAACGAGCCAGACATGGCCTACATCAGGGAGAATTTGAACCGACTGATGAACGAAAAACAAGGCTTCCAAATATATATCACGCAAGGATTTATCTGCAAAAACGCATACGGAGAAACCGACAACCTGCTGCGCGGCGGCTCTGATTACACGGCTTCGCTTGTGGGTGCTGCACTGCCTGCTGATGAAATTCAGATTTGGACCGACATTGATGGCATGCACAACAACGACCCACGTGTGGTAGACAAGACCGAGGCCGTGAGGCAATTGAATTTTGAAGAGGCTGCCGAGCTGGCCTATTTCGGAGCAAAGATTTTGCATCCCACGTGCGTTCAACCTGCTAAGTATGCGGGAATACCTGTGAGATTAAAGAACACAATGGACCCAAACGCCGAAGGCACCATCATCAACAATGAGGTGCTGCGTGGCAAAATTAAGGCCATCGCCGCCAAAGACAAGATTACGGCCATCAAAATCAAGTCGAGCCGAATGCTCCTTGCAACGGGCTTCTTGCGTAAGGTGTTCGAAATTTTCGAGGGCTATCAAACGCCTATCGACATGATTGTAACCTCTGAGGTGGGCGTGTCGATGAGTATCGACAACAATTCGCACCTCAACGAAATTGTTGACGAACTGAAGAAGTATGGAACTGTCACCGTCGATGAGAACATGTGCATCGTTTGCGTGGTGGGCGATTTGGATTGGAACAACGTGGGGTTTGAAACTCTTGTCACTGATGCAATGAAGAATATTCCCGTGAGGATGATTTCATATGGTGGTTCCAACTACAACATCTCGTTCCTCATTAAAGAAGAAGACAAACAGTGCGCACTGCAAAGCCTTAGTGACACGCTTTTCAAGGCCTAGCAATTCCATCGGCCCAAGGGCGCATGGCATGATAGCGGCCAAAGTTAGGAAAGGCCATTGCTTAGGTTGCCGTTGCACCCCATCATCGTTGTCTGTTGTCTTCGGTTGTAAATTCATTAAAGATGTTTAGTTTACCAGCACACACTTTTGAGAACCTGCCAACGCCCTTTTACTATTATGATGAAGGCTTGTTGCAGGCTACACTCCAGGCCTTGCACGAGCAATTGGCCTTGCATCCAAACTTCATTGTGCATTATGCAGCTAAGGCAAATGCCAACTTGCGCATCCTGCAGATTATGAAAGGAGCAGGGCTGAGCGTTGATTGTGTTAGCGGCGGAGAGATTGAAGCGGCCCTGAATGCAGGATTTAAGGCCGAAGATGTTGTCTTTGCAGGTGTGGGAAAAAGCGACGGGGAAATTAAGTTGGCCTTGTCGAACAACATTTTTTGCTTCAACGTTGAAAGTTTGCAAGAACTGGAGGTGATTGAGCAATTATGCCGCGAACTAAACAAAACGGCCAACGTGTGCCTGCGTGTCAATCCGAATGTTGCCGCCCATACACACGAGAAGATTACTACGGGATTGGCCGAAAACAAGTTTGGCATTCCAGCCGACAACGTTTGGGATGCGCTCGAGAGAATGCAACGCTTGAGCCATTTGCGCTTTATTGGCTTGCATTTTCACATTGGGTCACAAATAACGAACATGAACGACTTCCGCAATCTCTGCGTAAGCGTGAACCAGCTCTTGGGATGGCTACGCGAACGCGGCGTTGAACCCGAGCACATAAACGTTGGTGGTGGGCTGGGTGTCGATTACGACGAGCCTTTAGCACATCCCATTCCCGACTTTAAGGCCTATTTCGACACTTATGCCGAGCATCTGCAATTCAATGCCAAGCAAAAGGTGCATTTCGAACTAGGCAGAGCCTTGGTTGCTCAATGTGGATATTTGATTTCGCGCGTGCTGTATGTCAAAGAAGGACACGAAAAACGCTTCCTCATCATCGATGCAGGCATGAACGACTTACTGCGACCGGCCATGTATCATGCGCATCACCAGATTATAGCCCTCAAAAGCGCGCCTGTTCCCACACAAGTCTATGATGTTGTTGGCCCAGTGTGCGAGTCGAGCGATGTTTTCGCTTGCGATGTGACCTTGCCCACCAGCCATCGCGGCGACCTGTTGGCAATATGTTCAGCAGGTGCCTATGGAGAGGTCATGGCATCACACTACAATTGTCGCCCTTTGGCGAAAAGCTATCTAAGTAACGATTTTTAAATTTAAAGAAATACCTTATGGTTTTAACCTTATACATTGACGCAATAACGATTGTCTGCTGCGTTACGCTGATGGTGTTGTTCTGCACATCGGTGTTTTGCAACCCATTCTTGAGGGGAAGGCGGCTAAAGAAGTTGGCTTCAGAACTTTCTGGGATTGAATCGGATGCTTTGCCTGCATCCACAGAGCCCTTGTCGATAGTGGTGCCTATGTTGGAAGACGCACCCGAACTGGCAGACACCGTTGAAAACCTTTTGCAACAAGCTTATGCGGGAACTTACCGTGTGATATTGGTGGCCGACAAGGGCAATGCCTTGGTTGAACAACTGTCTGCTAAGCATAAGGAAAACAAACACTTGTATTGCACTTTCGTGCCAAACTCATCGCGATACATG
>CAJPTO010000312.1 GCA_905373605.1 uncultured Prevotella sp. | reverse complement strand
AGGCAGGGTAGGTAGCTATCGCTCCCAACCCTGCCCTACAAAAAGGCCAACCGCTTCGCGGTAGTTGGCATAATCACGGGGTCTTAACCCGAGCTGGCGCAACAAATCTAAATTCTGCTTAAAAACACTGCCGCAAAGCAAGCGGACAAGCCGATAGCGGCAGGCATAAAATGCGCTATGCCAGAACGAAAAGCAAAAAAAATGGCCTGCCAAACTCTCTTGGCAGGCCAACAATTGTATGTGCATCCGTCCCGGTTTCAATGGTTTGTGGCAGGTAATGGCAGGCCTTGCGCCATGCTATTTTTGCTTTTACCCTATATATATATGTTATAGAGGTGCAACTGCCTATCAATGTCATGGCATGCAGCTTGCCTTAGGTATGGAAAACGTGCGGCGTGCCACACTTTTCTCATCAAAAGCGGTGAACGAGAAAGCTTCTCATTGGTGCATTTCCACCTCAACAAACACGGGATAATGGTCGGATGCCGTTCGCAGGCGGTGCTTCTTGAAGTCTATTTGCTGTGGTGCATCCTTGCCTTTCTGGCCTTCGGCGGCGGGTTCTTCCGTCCAATAGAAGTTGGGCAGCACGCCATAGCGAAGCACCGCGAGGTTTGGCGAGATGAAAACATGGTCGATGCGGCTCGTGGTTTTCAGCGTTGGGTCGAAGCTGTTGAACGTACCGTTTTCGGCAAAGCGTTGTTTTGCCACGGCGTAAGCATCCCTCAGGCGGCCATTGGCGGTGAAGAGGGCATAGGTTTCGTCGGTCTGGTCTACGTTAAAGTCGCCCGTCAGCACCACGCGACCTTGCTTGCCGGCCAACTTTTCGATGCGTTGCATCACCAGAAGTGCCGACTCGCGGCGGGCGCGAACGCCCACATGGTCGGTATGGAGGTTGAAGAAGAAGAACACTTCCCCACTCTCTCGCACCCTGAACTGCGCCCAAGTGCAGATGCGAATGCAAGCTGCGTCCCATCCAAGAGTGGGCTTTTCTGGTGTGGGCGATAGCCAGAAGTGGCCGTCGGAGAGCTTTTCAAGGCGGTCGCGACGATAGAATATCGGGGCATATTCGCCTGCTTCGTGCCCATCGTCGCGCCCCACGCCCACAAAATCGTATAGCGGCAGGCGGTGCAACATGTCGTCAAGCTGCGGTTTCAGCACCTCTTGTGCCCCGAAAGCATCGGGATGCTCGTAGCTTACTTGGTCGCATATCACCTGGCAACGCTTCTGCCAAAGGTGCCCTTGCGCCTCATCGTCCGCGTTTCGATACCTTATATTATAGCTGCCCACCACAAGCTGCTGGCCGAACGCGGTAAAAGCCAAGCACAACAGTGGCACAATGAGCAGAAGGCGGGATTTATTGGAACACATAACGCAACACAAGAAGGGAACTAACGATGAAGAGCGTGAGGTTCACGTCTTTGTAATGTCCGCTTAACAGCTTCACCAGCGTGTAACTGATAAGGCCCAAAGCCATGCCCTCGGCGATGCTATAGGTGAGCACCATCATGAGAACGGTGATGAAACATGGCAGAGCTTCAGAGATGTCTTGCAGGTCAATCTTCTTAATGCTCTCCAACATGAAGACGCCCACAAGCACAAGTGCGCCCGTTGTTGCGGCCGAGGGGATGACGAGAAACAGCGGGGCTAGGAACAAAGCCACGAAAAAGAACATGGCCGTTGTAAAAGCCGTGAGGCCCGTTCGGCCGCCTTCGGCCACACCGGCGGCACTTTCAACGTAGGTTGTAACAGTGGATGTACCCAGCAATGCGCCTGTAGATGTGGCAATGGCATCGGCCATCAAGGCTTGCTGTATGTTTTTCACGTTGCCTTTCTCGTCCATCATGTCGGTTTTGGCGGCCGTCCCGATGAGTGTTCCCAGCGTGTTGAAGATGTCGATGAACACCAAGACGAAGACGGTTAGTATCATGTCGACATTGAGCAGCGCAGCAAAGTCGAGCTTAAGGAACGTGGGGGCGATGCTATGCGGCAGCGACACGGGAACGAAAGCGTCGGGAATTTGGGTTATTCCCATGGGAATGCCGATGACGGTGCATATCAAGATGCTGTAAAACAATGCTCCGCGCACCTTCAACACCAGCAAGGCACCACTTAAGATGATGCCCAACGAGGCCAAGGCAGCAGTGGCGTTGAACGGACCTAGGGTCACAAATGTGGCATCGCTGGCCACGATGATGCCGGCATTCTTCAGTCCGATGAAGGCGATGAACAGGCCTAGTCCGCCCGAAATGGCAAACCTGAGGTTCTTGGGAATGCACTTCACGATTTGTTCGCGTATGTTCAAGGCCGTCAATATGATGAAGATGATGCCCTCAACGAAGACGGCTGCCAGAGCCGCTTCCCACGAATAGCC
The DNA here is from genome assembly GCA_905373605.1 of uncultured Prevotella sp. Classification (GTDB taxonomy): domain Bacteria; phylum Bacteroidota; class Bacteroidia; order Bacteroidales; family Bacteroidaceae; genus Prevotella. The sequence continues at coordinate 374 of CAJPTO010000312.1, read as the reverse complement.
CATGCCGCGCACCAAGGTGAAGGCGAAAAAGGCGTTGATGCCCATGCCAGGTGCTTGCGCAAAGGGCAACTTTGCTAGGAAAGCGATGAACAATGTGCCAAGGGCAGAGGCCAAGGCAGTGGCTGTGAACACGGCTCCCTTGTCCATTCCCGCCGCACTTAGTATGTCGGGGTTCACGGCAAGGATGTAACTCATGGTGAGAAACGTTGTAACGCCGGCCATCATCTCTGTGCGACGCGACTGCTTTTTGGGGTCGAAACCCAGAAGAGAATAAAAAGACATGGTGTAGAATTTGTGTTATTGGCCTCTTTCCCAACGCTATAAAGGGTAGAGAGAGCCTCACCCCCGCCCCCTCTCCAAAGGGAGAGGGGAGT
>CAJPTO010000311.1 GCA_905373605.1 uncultured Prevotella sp. | reverse complement strand
CGATTGAAGGAGCATAGTGGACTATGCGACTAAAAGAGTAAGCGAAAGATGCCAGCTAAAAGCAAAAAGACAGCAAAGAGCTAAATAATAAAAAGGAAATGAGCTTTTGCATGGAATTTTTAGAACCAGCCTTAATCAATAACGAAGATAAGAAACATGCGCATCTGGGAATGGGAAAACATTGTGCCAATGATGCATTGCGGCTGGCGTAACGGCTGTTTCTCATCCCAAACTGGCGTATTAAGATAGGCTTGCAGGCTCGTTTTTCTCCACATTCGTTTATAACCAAGGGGCTAAAATCACTGCGAAAGTGGCTTTTGAAACCACCCAAACACAAGAAAACATGGCCACTGCCAGCTAATTTCACTGAGAAAGAAGCTCTTGAACCCTATCTCACCATGCATAAACGGCTTACACTCTGCTAAGAAACAAGCACCGCCCTCCCACTCCATCTGTTGTTTCCTTATACACGCTTCGCCGCTCTCAATCATCCAAACAAATAAGGATTGTGCATTTAAGCCCAATTGTTTACTTTTGCAGATTATTTATTTTCGGCAAAAACCAAGCTCCATGTTCTACATTGGCACTTGACTTTGCCCTTTTAGAAAGACAAAAACATTTGGGAATGACAATTTTAGCAACACTTTCAGCTGCAGCCCTTGCGGCTTCTTCCTTCGCCACGCCAGAAGACTCTGCCACCATCGGTGGGATGATCAACGAGGTTTCTGTTGTGGGATTTAAGCAAGACCGAGCACCCATCTCGCCCATTTCGCAACAAGCCGTGGGCGAACGCTTCATCGAAAACCACCAACTTATGGGCATTCGCGACCTTAGCGGCATGATAGCCAACCTCTATATGCCCGACTATGGCTCGCGACAATATTCGCCCATCTACATTCGCGGTATTGGTTCGAGGGTCAATTCGCCATCTGTGGGCGTGTATGTAGACGGCATTCCTTACTTCGACAGGGCTGTTTTGGACATGGATCTCTTTGGCGTAAGCAAGGTTGAGGTGCTTCGTGGCCCACAAGGAACACTCTTCGGGCGCAACGCTTCGGCGGGGTTGATAAACGTTTTTACCCGTTCGCCGCTCGATTATCAAGGTACGATGGCCAAGGTTTCCTATGGGTCGTACAACGATTTGCTGGTGGCCGCATCCACTTACAACAAGTTGAGCCGCAACTTCGGCCTGTCGTTGGCCGCCAACTATCACCATAGCGATGGCTATTTCACAAATACCTTTCTCAACAAAAAGGCCGACCGCATGAACAATGGCACCATTCGGCTGGGTGCAACGTGGAAACCAGCCCACAGATGGACTGCTCGCTTATCGGCATCGCTCGACCTTACGCGCCAAAACGGCTATCCCTACGCACCCTACGACCCACAAACAGCAACGCTGCAACCCATCGCCTACAACCGCGAAAGCACCTATCGCCGGCTTGTTGGCACGTTGGGCATGAGCTGGAGATGGGATGCAGAGGCGTGGAGCGTGAACAGTCAGACGGCTTTTCAACACAACGACGGACTGATTGAGGTGGACCAAGACTACTCGCCGCGCAATATCTTCGCAGTAGACATGCCGCACAGGCAGAACCAAGTGAGCCAAGAGTTCACCGCCCGCTCAACAAACGAGGGGAGATACCAATGGATTGCAGGGGCATTCGCATTTCACCAACACGAGCATTACACCGTTAAGACACAGCGCATTGCGGCTAATCTGTTCGAAGAAAACAGCAACAAACTGCCCACTTTGGGCTTCGCCGCCTACCATGTGAGCACGCTTAACATCGTGAAAGGGCTGTGGGCATCGGCTGGTGTGCGGTTCGACTGGGAGCGAAACAGCCAAGACAACCTGTCGGCACGCGTGAAATACGACCCTATCAGCGGACAACCCATCCTCAATCCCGCTGACCCGAAAGATGCTCCGCTGCTGTCGGGGTTCTACATCCGCAGGATAGACCGACAATTTACGCCCAAGTTCACCCTTAAATACCAATTCACTCCCTTCCGTATGCTTTATGCCACGGTGGCCAAAGGCTATAAAGCTGGGGGATTTAACGCCGTCAGGCAGCTGGAAGACGACTATGCTTACAAGCCCGAACACACGTGGAACTATGAGATCGGCGCGAAATGGAGTTTCCTAAAAGGACTCGTTGCCATCGAGGCGAGTGCCTTTTACATCGACTGGCAGCACCAACAACTTTCCATTACCGTGCCTGCCCTGGGCAATGTTGTGCGCAATGTGGGGCACAGCAACAGCAAAGGCATCGAGCTATCTGTGAACGCCACGCCCCTATCCACGCTGTCTTTGCAAGCCAGTTACGGCTACACTTATGCCAAAATGCTGGAAGCGGACATGGGTGTTGGGCGCGATTATTCGGGCAATATGTTGCCCTTAGTACCGCGCCACACGCTTTCTGCCAGTGTCAACTACGTGGTTAACAACCTCGGACGCTTTGCCGACAAGCTGATGTTCAATGCCAATCTCACGGGCATCGGCTCCCTTTACTGGCGCGAAGACAATGCCGTGAAGCAACGTTTCTATACGCTTCTCAACCTGAAAGCAGCCATAACGCGTGGCATTTTCACACTCGAAGTGTGGTCGCGCAACACGCTTGCAACCAATTATCTGGCCTATTACTTCGTTGCTCCTACGCCAATGGCGCAAAAAGGCAAGCCCTTTACCATCGGAACAACGGTGGGGGTGAAACTATTTTAAAGGTGAAAGGGTGAAAAGATGAAAAGGTGAA
>CAJPTO010000310.1 GCA_905373605.1 uncultured Prevotella sp. | reverse complement strand
AGCCACGTGGTAGAAGCGGCCCTAAGTAACCAACATGTCCTTATGTTCTTCTGTCAAAAGAAGGAAAAGGTGAAAAGATATAAAGGGTGAAAGGGTGAAAAGATGGACGAAGCCACGTGGTAGAAGCGGCCCTAAGTAACCAACATGTCCTTATGTTCTTCTGTCCAAAGAGCATGTTCTTCTGTCGAAAGAACATGTCCTTCTGTCAAAAGAGCATGTATTTCTGTCAAAACAGCATGTATTTCTGTCTAATGTCGTGTTTGCCAATCGACTAATAGAAAATATTCATGCTCCTTTTGTTGCTGATTTAAAATAAAAGACATATCTTTGCAAATGTTAGCCACTGCGCTAGGCACACAATGCCTTGGCAATGGCTACGCTCGCAAACATCATAAAACAGCAAACAACATGTCTTTTACTAAACTTTGCAACGAAATTTTCAACCAGGCAATACGTGATTACCACGTTACCGACAACATCGAAACACCTATCAACAACCCATACAAAAGGGAAACGATAGAAAACCGACTGTACCTGAAATGCTGGATTGACACGGTGCAATGGCATTTCGAAGACATTATACGCGATCCGCACATTGACCCCGAAGAAGCACTGAGCCTAAAAAGGAGAATAGACCGCTCTAACCAAGACAGAACAGACCTGGTGGAGCAGATTGATAGCTTCTTCAGGCAAAAGTATGCCGATGTGAAGCCGCTTCCTGAAGCACGACTCAACACTGAAAGCCCCGCTTGGGCCATTGACAGGCTCTCTATTCTCGCATTAAAGATTTACCACATGCGAGAACAGGCCGAACGTACCGACGCTGAAGCCGACCACCGCAACAAATGTCAAGCCAAACTCAATATCTTACTGGAACAACAGCAAGACTTGTCTACGGCCATTGACCAGTTGCTCGAAGACATTGAGCAAGGACGCATCTACATGAAGGTGTACAGGCAGATGAAAATGTACAACGACCCGGCTACAAACCCCGTGCTGTATAAGAAATAATGGCCTTGGGGCATCTTTACTGAAACCCCACGTCTGCCAATAAGCTCAAACTAATACCCCAACTGCAAGTGTGAAAACCGAACATATACTTATCATACGCTTCTCGGCTATGGGCGATGTTGCCATGACTGTGCCTGTGGTGCAAGCCTTGGCAAGGCAATATCCACACGTGCGGATAACGTTTCTCAGCCGACCTTTCGCACGACCACTCTTCGAAGGGCTTGCGCCTAACGTGGGATTTATGGGGGCTGACATCAAAAATGAGTATCATGGCATCGGCGGACTAAACGAGTTGTACAAACGCATCGTGGCTAAAAACATCACGGCCGTGGCCGACTTGCACAACGTTTTGCGCTCCGGATACCTGCGCTTGCGCTTCAACTTGGGGCGTTATCGCGTGCAGCATATCGACAAGCACCGCAACGAAAGAAAGCGACTTGTGGCGCAAACAGACAAAAAGCTTGTGCCTCTGAACACGGCTTTCCAAAATTATGCCGACGTGTTTGCAAAGCTGGGCTACCCCGTAAAGCTCGATTTCACCTCCATCTTCCCTCCGCAAGGGGGCAACTTGCGGCTCCTTCCGCCGCAGATTGGTGTGAAGAAGGCGTTCCAAGAGTGGATTGGCGTGGCACCTTTCGCCGCTCATAAGCAGAAAGTGTATCCGCCCGAGATGCTCGAAAAGGTTATTGGGCTCATCACCAGCGAGCATCCATCGTGCCGTGTGTTTCTCTTTGGCAAGGGTTCTGCCGAAGAACCTGTCATCAACGGCATTGTTCAGCGTAACCCAAGATGCCTTAACGCCTCTGCTTTGCTCAATGGAATCGGACAAGAGCTGGTGTTGATGAGCCATCTCGACGTGATGATTAGCATGGACAGTGCCAATATGCACTTCGCTTCGCTGGTTAACACGCCCGTGGTAAGCATTTGGGGCGCAACACATCCTTATGCTGGCTTCATGGGTTGGGGGCAAGACCCCCTCAATGCCGTGCAAATAGAACTGGGTTGCAGGCCTTGCAGCATCTTCGGAAACAAACCTTGCTTGCGTGGCGACTTGGCTTGCCTGCGCAACATCTCGCCAGAAATGGTTTACGACAGGGTGAAAAGGGTGCTTAATAAACGCGGCTGAAGGCTTGATTATGCAATTTCATGCTTCCGCGCGGCGATAATGGTGCAAAACAACTCTTGAACTTAGATACTCGTGAGATAATAATCTTATGAACGAAGAAACTTAAAAACGCATGAACTCAAAACTCATGAGCTTAGCAACTCATGAACGAATAAACTCAAATACAATTAACATTATAAACAAATTTAAAGCGAAAAGATTATGAAGAAGTACATTTGTGAAACTTGCGGCTGGATTTACGACCCCGAAGTAGGCGATCCTGATAGCGGCATCGAGCCCGGAACGGCATTCGAAGACATACCCGACGATTGGGTTTGCCCCATCTGCGGCGTTGGTAAAGACGACTTCTCGGTAGTAGAAGAGTAAACATATTCTTTTGCCTTTTGTCCGCTCTGCTACCACGTTTGTGGCGTTAGCCGAGCCTTTTACGAGACATTAGGTGTGGGGAATGGCCTGAAAGTGGCTGTTCCCCTTTATTTTTGCTCCCTCTTCGACAGAAATACATGTTCTTTCGACAGAAGGACATAAGGACATATCGTTGATCTCAAGTTGTTTACCTGTTTGGCGTTAGCCATTCTTTCACCTTTTCACCCATTCAATCTTTCACCTTTAACGCTCTTTTGACAGAAGGACATGAA
>CAJPTO010000309.1 GCA_905373605.1 uncultured Prevotella sp. | reverse complement strand
GGGTGAGGCCGAGAGGGGATGGGGTGAGGCCGATATTGGTTGGGCTTAGGCTGTTATTTCGTTTCCATCTTCAGCGTTCGTTTTCGGTCTTCCCACCTGAAAATCATCCAATAGCCGATAGGAATCATGGTGACGATGAACAGCAAGGAGATGATTGTTCCGAAGCAAACCACCACGCCCATAGGTCCCCATAGCGGCGTGTTGGCGATAACCATCGGGATAACACCCATCGATGCCGCCGCACTTGTCAGGAAAATGGGGCGCATACGGCGTTGTGCAGCTTGCAGGGCAGCACGCTTTGCCGATAGCCGATGGTCCACTCGAAGCTCCTCGGCATAGTCTATCATGATGATGCCATTACGCACAATGATACCCATCAGCGAGATAATGCCCAAGATGCCTGTAACGCCCACCTCTTGTCCCATGATAAGAACGCCGGTGGCGGCACCCAATAACGAGAACAACAGCGAGAGCATGATGACCATCGACATGCGGATGTCTTTGAAATGGAACAGCAAGATGGCGAAGATAACGAAGATGGAGATGGCCAGTCCGCCGTAAATCTGCGGTTCCGTTTCGAGGTCTTTCTCCCTTTGTCCGCCCACTTGCATGGTCACTCCCTGGGGAAGTTTCATCTTACTAACCTCTGCAATCACCTTATCTGTCACCTCGTTGAGGTTCAATCCGCGCTTGGTGTCGGCCAAAACCGACATCGAACGTACGCCGTTTCGGTGGTGTATGGAGGTGTAAGTCCAGTCGGGCGACACCTTTGCCACTTGCCTTAGCGGCACGTTCACGCCTGGAAGCAGTCCGCTAACGGTGGCATTCTCCAGGTCTTCGGGTGTTTGCCTGCCGGAACGGCTGTCTTTCAACGTCACCTTCACGGGATAGTCGCCCTCCCACACGGTGGTAAGCGGCACGCCATCGCCGAAGCGTGTGGCGAGGTTAAGCGCAAGTAGGCTCTTGCTCATGCCCAGCCGCGAGGCCTCATAGTCGTCTATCTGCACGTCAAGTCCCGATGTGGTTCCGTCGAAGTTGTTGCGAACGAGCAGCAATTCGGGCATTTGCCGCATGCGTTTCGTGGCACTGTCCACAGCTTGGTGAATGGCGTTGAGGTCTTCGCCGCTAAATCTAATCTCCACAGGCGATGCGGCATCGCTGTAATCCAGTTGCTTGATGCGCACTTGTGCCTCGGCAAAGTGGTCGGTGAAGCGCGTGGTAAACGTGTCTACCAATGCCATTGTGGCGGCATCGTTGTCGGTATTGACGATGAACTGCGCATAATTGGTTCCTCCCAGTTGCGGAGCGTATGATGTTTGGAAGCGCGGCGACGACATTCCATAGAAGGTTGATATGTTGCGGATGCGCTTATCGGTCTGCATCATGTCGCGAAGGCTGTCGGCAACGGCGGCCGTGCGTTCTATACTTGTGCCTTGCGGCAGATAAATCTCCACGGCAAACTGGTTGCGCTCGGCACGTGGCATCAGTTTTTGCGGCATCATGGCGAAGAGCAGCGCGCCAACCACCACCGAGAGCACGCCTATGCCCAACGTTATGAACGGATGGGCGAAGCAACGCTCGATAAGTCGGTCGTAATAGGCTTGTATGATGTCGAGGAATGTGCGTCGTTGCTTGCCTTTCGTGGTGGGTTCTTTCTTCAGTCCCTTGCGGATGAAGGTGAATTGCATCCAAGGCACCACCAATACGGCCACCAAGAGCGATGCACCCAGCACCACGCTGATGCCCAAGGGAAACCATTTCACGAAGTCTTTCATCATGCCCTTCATCGTGAGGAGCAAGGGGAAGAAGGTGATGGATATGGCCAACGTTGCACTGAAGATGGACGAGAAGAACTCTTTGGCCGAGTAGGAGGCGGCATGCCAGCGGCTCATGCCTTCGTCTATCTTCTCGATATACGAGTCGATGATGACGATGGAATTGTCTACTATCATACCCAAGGCCACGATGAGCGATGCCAGCGTAACGGTGTTTAGCTCGATGCCGAGGGCGTAAAACAGGCCTAGGGTGATGAAAATGGTGATGGGGATGGTGCTGGCTGCCACACTTGCCACGCGCATGGGCAACAATAGCATGATGACCACCACCACCGAGGCAATGGCGATGAGCAACTCTTTGAGGAAATCCATCACCGAATGGTTCACCACTTCGCTCTGATCTGTGATGGTGTAGATGCTAACGTCTTGTGGCAGGGAGGCTTTAAACTGGGTTAAGATGCCCTTAACCTTGTCGCCAAACTGCACGATGTTGCTTCCTTCGTTCATTTCAACCGAGAGAACGATGCACTTTCGGCCGTTGTTCTTCACATAGCTGTTGGCATTTGGGTATTCGCGTTTGATAAGCGCGATGTCGCGCAGGCGGATAATGTTGCCTCGGGGGTCGCTGTACACAATGCGGTTGGCCACATCGTTCTCGGTATTCATTTTTGAGCGCAGGTGAATGGGCCGCGTAGTAATCCCGTCGTCCACCTTCCCACTCACAAGTGTAAGCCCTTGTGCGGAAAGGTTGGCCAGCAGCGTGGCCGAATTGATGCCATAGTCGGATAGTTTGTCGCGGTCGATGTACACCCCAATCTCTTCACTTTGCTCACCGCTCACGCGAAGGTTGGCCAATTTGGGTATTGTTCGCAAGCGGTCTTTGAGCGTGTTCATATATTCGTGCAGCTCGCGATAGGTTTTGGAGTCGCTCTCCATCGTGATGAGCATGGCCGAAGTGTCGCCGAGCGAATAGCCCGCAAGACGTTGCAAAACTGTGAGCTTCGC
>CAJPTO010000308.1 GCA_905373605.1 uncultured Prevotella sp. | reverse complement strand
CAATTCGGTGGTGTTGCTCACCACGGGGCAAGAAAAGTTCGACGATTTGTTTTCGGCCATCTCGCGTGCGCGGCATAGCGTGCACTTGGAGTACTTCAACTTTCGTAACGACTCCATTGCCGATCGCCTTTTCGAGTTGCTTGTAGAGAAGGCAAACGAGGGAGTGAAGGTGCGTGCCCTGTTCGATGGCTTCGGAAACGACTCGAACAACCGCCCTTTGAAAAAGAGCCACCTGCGCACTTTGCGCGAAAGGGGCATCGAAATCTTCGAGTTCGACCCCGTGCAGTTCCCTTGGGTTAACCACGTTTTCCATCGCGACCACCGCAAAATTGTTGTCATCGATGGCAATGTGGCTTACACTGGCGGAATGAACGTGGCCGATTATTACATCAAAGGCACGGAGGTGGTGGGCAGCTGGCGCGACATGCATTGCCGTATTGAGGGGCAAGAGGTGAACACCTTGCAGGCCATCTTCCTTAAAATGTGGAACAAGGTGGCAAAACAAAACGTGCATGGGGCCGAGTATTATAGAGGAAATGACACCTTGGGCTACTTTGACAACCTCAAGCCAGACACCTGTTCTACGGCTGGAAAAAAGATGGTGGGCATCCTTAACCGCGAACCGCGCATTTCGAATAAGATTATTCGCAGCTTCTACACCAAGGCCATCAACGACAGTCAAGACAGCATCAAGCTCATTAACCCTTACCTGACGTTGAACCGCGCGTTGAAAAAAGCATTGCGCAATGCGATGCGCCGTGGGGTAAAGGTAGAGATAATGGTGTCTACTCACAGCGACATCCCTTTAACGCCCGATTGTGTTTTCTACAATGTGCATAAGCTAATGAAGCATGGCGTAACGATATGGATGTACGAACCGGGCTTCCATCACACCAAGGTTATCATGGTAGACGGTAAGTTTTGTACCATAGGCAGTGCCAATCTTAATGCGCGCAGCCTCCGTTTCGACTACGAAGCCAATGCTGTTATTGTGGATAAGGAAACGACACAGCAATTGTCCAACCTCTTTGACAAAGACAAGAGCGACTGTTTTAAGCTCACGCCCGAGTCGTGGAACAAGTTTCGTACGCCTTGGCAAAAGTTTGTGGGATGGTTTGCCCACCTACTGTCACCGTGGTTGTAGCACATTTCCCTATTAGCAAATACAAAGAATTAGCTTGCATACTTACTCTAATGCTTGCTCTTAACACAATGTTGTACAGGGAAGTGCTGTTGTTTTGAACCATTGTCCTAGTGCTTGTCCTCCTGCATCAAAGGGATGACGATATTGCATCATAGAGATGAAAAAGGTTTCGTCTAGCTAGTTGCTGCTAATCAATCTTAAGCTCTTCACCATTATGGGTTTCTGTATAATGAAACATTTGCTCAATTCGCGAAGTAAATGCTTGTCATTGGGTGTTAACATCAGCAAGATGTGGCATGAACTATCATTCCCAATATGTCAGCCACGGCCTGTTTTGAACTCCAAGCGTCCCCCATCCACAAGGTATTCTCTGCCTTTTCTCTTTCGCACTGACGTTACTTGGTGGGTTGCATACCTCATCATGTAAAAATTTCAGCGCGTTTTTTAACATTATGACTGCCTTCGCGCTGCATCATTTGCCCATCGGCTGCAAATAATTCATTCTCGCATGGAGTTGTTGCTGGCAAACTAAGGGTGAGGTGCGGCACCTGTCATGCCATTTTCCCGCTATTAGCCCTTCTTTTTATCACAAAACTCATGCTTACTACAGCGTTTTAAAGTCGATGACTTTATCGCAGTCACTGACTCGGGCTTCATGAAAAGTCGGAATGTAGACCTGCTAAGAAACGGAGGGTACAAGTCCGTTATTGGAGCTAGGATAAAGAATCAGAAAGCGAATGTGTCAGAATGGATTAAGACCTTGCCACATGTGGACGGACTGTTCCATGAGTACATACTTGATAATGGCGATAGGCTTATCGTAACCTATAACTCCAAGCGAGCTGCAAAGGATGCATGTAACAGGAGAAAGGGGGTGGACAGACTACAAAAGGCATTTGCTTCTGGCAAGATAACCAAGGACAAAATAAACAAACGAGGATATAATAAGTTTCTTACCATAGAGAAAAACGTTGAGGTAACCATCAATGAAGAAAAGATAGCAGAAGACGATATGTGAGACGGGTTGAAGTGCTACATAACAAACACCATCCTGTTTCAGCAGAAGTCGTTTCCCAATATCACGGGATATGGCTTGTAGAGAGTGCATTCCGCATATCCAAAGGGAACATTAGAGACACACCCCATCTTCCATTTTACAGAACGACGCATCGAAGCTCATGTATGTTTCTGTTTCATAGCATATAAACTTTACAAAGAGCTTGAACGTATTATCGCAGAACTAAAGTTGGGAATGAGCGTGGACAATGTACTGAACGTAGCTAAAACCATCACTACCATACGACTTCGCTTGCCAATGAATGACAAAATCATTACCAAAACAATGATGCTCACACCCTCACAAAAGAAACTAAAACCGCTTTTCGAACGATTAGGCGTTTAGGGTGACGCATTGGCGAAGTCGGGAAATGCAATGCCTTTTGTCGAAAGTTTCATCTTAGTGAGGAACAATTGCACCAACTGCCGCAATGCGATAGGCCTGTCATTTCATGCCGTTCGTTCGTCTAGGCTATGCAGAAAACCAATCTAAACAATCTTTGTTACAACACGATTTGCATTGCATTGTGGGTGTCTGGCATATGCCAGACACTTGTACAGCATATGCCGGACACCTGTACAG
>CAJPTO010000307.1 GCA_905373605.1 uncultured Prevotella sp. | reverse complement strand
GTGGCACCATCGGCAAAATCACCAATGTGCAGATACGTTTCGCCGTTCCGCCGCGCGATTTGGACTATTCCACCAACAGCAACCTGCCTTGGCGGCTTCAACCCGACGTGTCGGGAGGCGGCTATTTCTACGACCTCGCTCCCCATCAGCTCGACTTGATACAAGAACTCTTCGGAGTTATCACCCGTGCACACGGCTATCTGTCTAACCGTGGGCGGCTTTATGGTGTGGAAGACACGGTAAGTGCGGCCTTCGAGTTTGAGAGTGGTGTGGTGGGAAGCGGCAGTTGGTGTTTCGTTGCCCACCAAAGTGCCAGGGAAGACCGCATCGAGGTGATTGGCGAACGCGGCCTCTTGTCGTTCTCGGTGTACACCAACGACCCCATTCAGCTGGTTACAAGCGACGGCGCAACGAGTTTTAACGTGGACAATCCCGCCTATGCGCAGCTGCCCATCATCAAAGCCGTCATCGAAGACTTGCAAGGCATTGGCCATTGTTCGTGCACCAGTGTTAGTGCAACGCCCGTAAACTGGGTGATGGACCGCATCCTCAACAAGTTCTGACATGCTGAAAGCCTTTTTTGCATCGTTCTTCTTCTTTGCTTTTGGCATCACGGCAAAATCTGAAATGGCTGATACTACCATTGTGCAACGGCCTGCCAAACCCTCGTTGTTGAAGCGGATGGCCAATGGTGTGAAGTGTTTCGTGAACAATTTCGGTGATGTGGACACCACATATATCGAGCCGCAGAAATATGTTTACACCGTCATGGCTCAAAACACCTATACCTACGAGCTCTACCGCGTGAAGACAGCCGAGGGCAACTCGGTTACTTTTGCCCCCGAACCCACCATCAAGTTTGGCCCTTATGTGGGTTGGCAGTGGCTGTTCTTGGGTTATACGGTAGACCTTCGCCACCTTAACGGCAACAACAAGAAAGAGTTCGACCTGAGTTTCTACACAGCCCAGATAGGCATCGACCTGTTTTGGCGCGACACGGGCAACAATTATAAGATTAAGAGCCTGTACCTGGACAGCGGCATCAAGCCCGATGCCGTTCTGGGCAGTGCTTTCAGTGGGTTTGATGCCAACATCCGTGGCTTCAACCTCTACTATATAGCCAACCATCGCCGTTTTTCTTACCGTGCGGCTTTCAGTCAAAGCACGGTGCAAAGGCGCAGTGCGGGCAGCTTGCTCTTCGGGATAGGCTACACAAGGCATAGGGTGCACGTAGACTTGGCGGAGCTGGACCAGCTCATTACCGATCGATTGGGCGATAAAGCCAGCATCATGGGGCCAGCAGACAGCGTTAATTTCGGCAAGGTGAGATATACCGACATCGCTGTTTCTGCCGGTTATGGCTACAATTGGGTGTTTGCACGCAACTGGCTGCTGGCTGGTTCGTTGTCGTTGGCCTTGGGTTACAAGCGCACTTCGGGTAATGTTAGTACCCAAAGAACGTCTTTTGGCGACTTCCTTACCTATAACATGGCCTTGGATGGCGTGGGGCGTTTCGGCATAGTGTGGAACAACACGCGATGGTATGTCGGTGCCAGCACCATCCTTCGCACCTATAACTATCGTAAGAGCAGGTTTTCAACCAACAACACGTTTGGAAACCTCAACATATATGTAGGCTTTAATTTTATGAAACGATGAAAAAAACAATTCTCGCATGGCTGTTTCTCATGGCCGTTTCGCCGCTTTTGGCTAAGACACAGTACACTTCGGCCGATAGCATAAAGGTGGTTAAGCTGCTAAGGGAGGGCAAGCGGCACAAGGACAAGCAAGGACTGGTGCTGTTTTTTGCACGCAAGTTTCTGGGCGTTCCTTACGTGGCCAGCACCCTTGAGAACAATGTAGACGAACAACTGGTGATAAATCTTCGCCAAATGGACTGCACCACATTCGTGGAAAACGTGCTGGCCTTAACCCTTTGCACACAAAACGGCAAGACCTGCTTTGCCGATTTCTGCGACCAACTGCGCCGAATACGCTACCGAAACGGCAAGATTGGCTACCCCACACGTCTGCACTACTTCTCCGAATGGATAGCCGACAATGCCCGGATGGGCTTTGTTGAAGAGACGCAAACGCCCAATCCACCTTTCTCTGCCGTGCAAACATTGCAGCTAAACTTCATGAGCACCCATGTGGACAAGTATCCCATGTTGGTTCGAACGCCCGCTTTCGTTAAGCCCATCGCACAGATGGAGAGCCAACTGAGCGGTAAGACGTGTCGTTACATCCCCAAGGCAGGCATCCTTAATAATGCCGCTTGCAAGCAAGCAGTGAAGGATGGCAACATCTTGGCTTTGGTGACAAGCCGGCAAGGGCTAGACACAAGCCATGTGGGCTTTGCTGTTTGGAAGAAAGATGGCTTGCACCTCTTCCATGCTTCGTCGCTACAGAAGAAGGTGGTAGAAGACAAGTCGCTGCTTAAAACCTACATGCAGAAGCAGAAATTGCAACTGGGCATCCGCGTGGTAAAGGTGAAGTGACTGGCGCGGAGTGGATTTTTAGGTGCATTCGCGTTGTTGTTGCCTGTGCTTTTTAGGTTTTTCTTCAAAAAACACGCGATTTGTTTGGCTGTTACGAAATAAACAACTACCTTTGCACTCGCAAAAAAGGACAGGTTTCCTTGTCATGCAGCCGATAAGCATCCTTAGCTCAGTTGGTAGAGCAACTGACTCTTAATCAGTGGGTCTAGGGTTCGAATCCCTAAGGATGTACAACGGGCATGCATGGGCATGCATCCTTAGCTCAGTTGGTAGAGCAACTGACTCTTAATCAGTGGGTCTAGGGTT
>CAJPTO010000306.1 GCA_905373605.1 uncultured Prevotella sp. | reverse complement strand
GCTTTACGGCGCGCGAGAGATGGATCGCGTTATCGCCGCACAGCTAAAACCCCTGCTCACCCGTGAAATTCTTTTCGGGAAGCTCAAAAAAGGCGGTAAGGCCACTGTGAAATGCAAAGGCCACGAACCGCCAACACCCGACAATACCCAAATGCAGCTGGTGGTCGACGTGTCAAAATGAGCTGCTACATCCGCTAACATCGTTTCAAATATCTCTCTCGCAATGCCCAAGTTTGTTTCTACATATAGCAATATTAACGTATGCAATGGGCTGAAAAGGTCGTTGAGGGGGGAATATCGTGCGTCGCCAAATGGATTTCCATCCACCATTCCACGCTTAAGCGTGGCCTATGTGGCACGTGTATGGTGTTAACCCAATTCCTATTATACTATGGTGTTCGCGCTTGATTCAACCCTTTCGTTCCCCGACCCGCACTTGGGAGAGCCCGATGGCCTGCTGGCCGTTGGTGGGGACCTTTCTGTAGACCGCATGTTGTTGGCCTATAGCCACGGAATTTTCCCCTGGTACTCGTTCCGGTACAACCGAAAGATACTTTGGTATTGCCCCATGCAGCGCTTTGTTATCTTCCCTTCAGAGATACATGTGTCGCATTCCATGCGCTCGCTGATGAACAAAGGCACGCTCAGCGTTACCTTCAACGAGAACTTCGACGACGTGATACGCCATTGCAGCCGCCTTCGCATCAAGGAAGACGGGGCTTGGTTGGGCGTTGACATGGTGAAAGCCTACCGCAAGATGCACGAACAGGGCTTTGCAGCGAGCGTTGAAGTGTGGCAGGCCGACCGACTTGTGGGTGGGCTGTATGGTGTTTCCATCGGCCGATGCTTCTTTGGCGAGAGTATGTTCTCGCTAGTGCCCAGTGCAAGCAAGCTGGCACTCATCCATTTGGCGCATTACATGAACGACAACGGCGGATTGCTCATCGATTGCCAGTTTGAAACGCCTCACCTCCGCTCGATGGGTGGGCGATTTATCCATTACGACGATTACCTTAAGATTATACAACAAGAATAACAATGAACAGCGATGAACTGATGCGCAGGGCCATTGCCCTGAGCGAAGAGAGTGTTAAGAATGGCGGAGGACCGTTTGGCGCGGTGATAGCGCGCAATGGTGAGATTGTGGCCGAGGCGTCTAACCGCGTAACGCTCGACCACGACCCAACAGCGCACGCCGAAGTGAGTGCAATAAGGCTCGCTGCACAGCGGCTTGGCACGTTCAACCTCTCGGGTTGCGACATCTACACTTCGTGCGAGCCGTGCCCCATGTGCCTTGGTGCCATCTATTGGGCACGACTTGATAACATCTATTATGCCAACAACCGCAAGGATGCCGCCCACATCGGCTTCGACGACGACTTCATCTACAACGAATTGGCACTGAACCCCGCCGAACGCACCAAGCGCATGCAGCTGTTGCTGCCCGATGAGGCCATCAATGCGTTTAAGATGTGGGAAGAAAAGGAAGGAAAAGCGGAGTATTGAGTTGAATTAGCATGATGAATAGAATTTTTTTTCCTGCGCACAACATTGCAAAAGGCAGTGTTCGGTGGTGCTTGTTGCTGTGTTTTGTGTTGCTCTTTGCATCGCAAAAGGCTGGGGGTAAGCGCGTGCACGATGGCTACAAAAGCACGATGATGGCCAGTGGCGACAGCTGCGTAAGGGCATTCGACTATTACCATGCGGCACAATTCTATCGCCAAGCCTACGACAACAGCCCCGATTACGCCGTGTTGCGCAAGTTGGCCAGTTGTTATCAACGGCTGGGACTTAACCTTCGGTGTGCCTCGCTCTTGCGAAGCATCGAGCCAGACAGTGTTGAATATGCCGACATTCGCGCCCTTTACTTCGCCTATAAGAACGTGGGGGAGGTGGATTCGCTCACCTATTATGGCGAGAAAGCCGCGAAGATGAACCCCTTGGACGGCGAACTGACGGTGTCGTTGGCCGCTTATTACAGCGACAATAACCAGCCCGAACGCGCCATGACCCTGTGCCGAGCCTACTTGGACGAAGACTCTACCAACCTGCATGTGGTGCGCCAGTATGGTTATGCCGCCTATTTGGCCGGCAATTACCAAGAGGCAGTGCGCCGTTACCTTTGGCTTGAGGACAACGGGTTTAAGAATTATGAGTCGGCTTTTGTGCTGGGCGTGTCGTACGAAGAGATGAAAGACATGGCCAAGGCGCACGATTGCCTGCTTAAGGCCGTGGAATACAAGGCTGGGAAAGACCATGTTTCGCTGCACCATCTTGGAAAAGTGTGCGTGTTTATGGGCGATTGCGAACTCGGTGCGAAGTATATCATGGCCGCCATCGACCTGCTTCGCCCCGACAGTGGTACGTTGGCCGTGATGTATAAAGAGGTGGCCGAAGGCTATTATCTGGCGCAAAAGTATAAGTTGGCTGCACATTATCTTGAAACAAGCCTAACTTACGCCCCCAACGATGCCACCACTTATTATAATGTGGCGCAGATGTACGGCGGAATAAAGGATTTTGAACGAGAACGGCTGTGGTATAAACGCTTCTTGGAAAAGGCTGTGTTGCTGAAAGACAACGAAACAAACCGGCAGTTGATAAAGGATGCCAACAGGGTGCTCAGTAAACGGCGGCGGTGAGGCGCAGTGTTGTAAGGCAAAGGCTTTCTTTATTCGTGTTATTTGAGGTCGCTCCTAAAAACAATACGCGCAAAAGCCCATTCCATTTTATTGAAGTCATCTTGACTTTTATTTCTCACTAAGTAAAATTTTCAGTATAAATTTTAACATTATGGCTGCCTTCTCGCTCCGTAGT
>CAJPTO010000305.1 GCA_905373605.1 uncultured Prevotella sp. | reverse complement strand
ACCCCCAACCCCTCTCCAAGGGGAGAGGGGCGTAAATGGCCTTGTTAGAACAAGGACTTGCTACGTCGTCTTACCGACAACGCGTTAAAAGGTTAGACTTGTAAACTCGTAAAACCGTTAACTTCTACACTTGTTAACTTGTCAACTCGTCAACTTGTCAACTCGTTAACTTGTCAACTCGTCAACTTAAATAAAAAGACATGAACTTAAAGAGATTTTTCCTGCTATTGTTTCCCTTTTTGCCACTGGGATTGCAAGCGCAGACAACATATTCGCTAGACCAATGCAAGGCGTTGGCCAAAGAAAACAACGTGAAACTGAAACGCGCACGACTGGAAATAGCCGCTGCCAAAGAACAACAAAACGAGGCGCGAGCCAAGTATCTGCCCACGGTAACGGCCAACGGCACATACTTTCATTCGCCCGACTACCTGCTTCAAGAAGAGTTTTCGCTCTCGCCGGCCGACCAACAGAAGCTGGCGGCCATCGTAAAAGGGGCTGGGCTGAACCCTGCCATATTGGCTTCGCTGCCCACTAGCTACACCCTGCAGGCCGTTAAGCACGGCACACTGGTGTCGCTCGTGGCTATGGAACCCCTTTACACGGGCGGACGCATCGTCAATGCCAACAGATTGGCGGCCGTGCAAACGCAGGTTAAGGAGCTGATGCTCGAACAAACGGCCGACGACGTGGCACAAACAACCGAGGTGTATTTCAACCAGCTGCTCGCGCTTTACGAGCAAGAGAAAACACTCGACGCGGCCGACAAGCAGTTGGCCAACATCCTTAATGATGCCAACAACGCCTACCAAGCCGGCGTGGCCAACAAAAACGATGTGCTAAGCGTGCAGCTTAAGCAAAACGAAATGGCCGTCAACCGGCTCAAACTCAACAATGGCATATCGCTCTGCAAGATGGTTCTGGCGCAATACATCGGAAAGCAGGGCGAAGACATTGACATAGACCGCACACTTACCACCGACTTGCCCGACCCACGACAACTGTCCGTGAACCATGCCACGGCCTTGGAGCAACGCACCGAAACGCGATTGCTCGACAAAAAGGTGGAAGCCAACCACCTGCTCACGCGTGTAAAGCGGGGAGAGATGCTGCCTACACTAGCCGTGGGTGTGGCTGGCATGTACCACGACCTCACCAATAAGGGCCGAACAAACGTTGTGGGACTGGCCACGCTGAGCGTACCAATAAGCAATTGGTGGGGAAACCGTGGGCTGAAACGCCAGAAAATTGCCGAACAGATTGCCGTTGAGGAACGCAACGACAGCCGACAGTTGCTGCTCATACAGATGCAAAACGCCTACAATAACCTCGAAACGGCCTACAAACAAATTGAACTGGCCAAGACAAGCATGGAGCAAGCAGCCGAAAACTTGCGCCTTAACCAAGACTTTTACGAAGCTGGCACGGGCACGATGACCAATCTTCTCGATGCGCAAACGCAAGACCAAAAGGCGCGCACGCAATATAGCGATGCCGTTGTGGCTTATCTCAACGCCCGCACAGCCTATCTCAAGGCCACGGCACGATAGCCTTTTCGGGCCACTTCTTGCATGGTTCGCGTCCACAATGCCAGCAAGCAGTCGGCATTCATCACCTTATTAAAACAAGTTACATGGCGTTGCGCCAACAATCCAAAAGTGGTTGTTGGCGCAACGCTTCTTTTTTGTATTGAATGCAGGCAAATGGCAACAACATTCGCCCGTAATGAGCCGGCTTGCAGCAATGGCGCGATACCTACAAAGCGTTATTCGGATACATATAAGGAGCATTGCTTGTGGCAAATGGCACGATGACAGCGGTTTGCAGCAACGCACAACACTTGCAAAAAGGCATCGGGCGCGATGCCTTGTAGGGCTGTCAGGGTAGGGATTTTGCCGTTTCCCACCCACGCACAGCCCCGAAAAATCAACCCTTTTGGGTATTGTGCCATATAAAATAACGCCTTACCTTTGCACCCATGTTAAGAACAGCACAACAAAAAGCCGACGGGCGATGTGCGACACCAACAACGCACAGCAACAAACATACGCCTCGGCAAGCCAATGCGTTAAACCGGTCGACAGGTCAACCACAGACACAACATTAAACAACAGCACAACAATGACAATATACAACGGCAAGCATGCCACACGCATGTGCTTGCTGACCTTTGGCATGGCCGCAGCCCTGCCAACAATGGCTCAACGTACAGACTCCATCTTCACCAAAACCCACCAACTGCAAACGGTAGAGGTGGTAGGCAACAGTCTACGCCAAGTAAACAACTCGGCACTCAACGCCATTGCCGTGGATGTGAACAAGCTTAAGAACACAACGCTCGACATTGCCGGCATTCTCAACAAGGTTTCGGGCGTGAAGATACGTCAAGACGGCGGTGTGGGTTCGGCCACTTCCATCAATCTCAACGGCTTTACAGGCAAACACGTGAAGGTGTTTCTCGATGGCGTGCCTATGGATGGCTCTGCTTCGTCGTTCGGGCTAAGCAACATTCCCGCATCGCTGGCCAGTTCGCTGGAGATTTACAAGGGCGTGGTGCCCGTTGAGTATGGAGCCGACGCGCTGGGAGGTGCCATCAACATCGTTACCAACAAGATGCGCGGCACATATTTGGACGCATCTTACGCCTTTGGCTCGTTCAACACCCATCGCTCGAGTGTTAATGTCAGCCATGTGTCCACAAAAGGTTGGCTATTTGGCGTTAATGCGTACCAAAGTTTTTCGGACAACAACTATCGTGTGCGTGTGCAAAACGTGGACTTGCAAACAATGGCCTACTCTTCCAGCGAAGAATGGCACCGCCGCTTTCACGACCGCTACCACAACGAGAC
>CAJPTO010000304.1 GCA_905373605.1 uncultured Prevotella sp. | reverse complement strand
TTCTTACCCCATATTCATCAGTACAATACCGCTTGTGTTGCCGCTACCAGATGGTGGTACTGCCGCTACCAGATGCTTGTACTGTCGCTACCAGATGCTTGTACTGCGGCTACAAGGCTCTTGTAGTGTGGCTACCAAGGTTCTTGTACTGGAAATCTCGACAGTGATAGCAGCACAAGGTGGCAGCAGATGCGCCGTTGTTCAAAGGCCGTTGTTTTGCGAGAGCCCACTTCTTTTTACGGTAAAACGATTAACACCAAGTTACAAGATGGTTGTTAGCCGTCTTTTCACTTTCTCATTTCTTCGCCCTTTCTTTCTTTAAAGTTAAGTCGAGTGCCCAATTACAGCGTGGCAAACCGTTTTGTGAACACGAACAATCGTTAAAGCTTGTGAGTTTTGGGGGCAGTGGCAAAGTCTGTTACTCCCCTCTCCCCTTTGGAGAGGGGTTGGGGTGAGGCCGATTGGGGCTAAGCTGAAGCTCGTTTGTGGTTAAATCTTTACCAATGTCGCTCCATATCCATACTCTTGGAAAGAAGCATCTTGGTAAGTGCAGCCCTTAAAATGTCGGTTCAGCTCGTTGATGATGGCTTTACGCAGCACCCCTTCGCCCTTTCCGTGAATGAAAACGATTTTGAGGCCGCGCTCGTTGGCGTGTTCTTTCATCGTTCGGCGGAACACTTCTAGCTGATATTGCAGGATGTCGAGCGAGTCCATGCCCTGTGTTGTTTCCAAAATCTCGTGTGCATGCAGGTCAACCACCAGCGGTTCGCCTGCTTTTCGGCCGCCATGTGTGTGTTTAGCCGTTGCAGGCACATTGCCCTTGGGCGAACGAGCGTCTTGTTTCATCTTCTGGACGGCCGCTTTTGATAGCATCTCTGCCTTCAGCTTGTCGGCATCAATGTCGCTGATAGGAGTTTCGGCAGGCTCATCTCCCTCTACGATGGTGTGGAGCATGGCCGGCTGGTTGTAGAATGGTGTTTCGGCAAAGAGGTGCTGTTTGAAGAGTTTCAGCGGCTCGATGTGCAACCTAACGTCGATGGCAGGCTTGCGCACATAGTTCTTTTGGCGTTTGAAGGCAATGGCTTGGAAAGCCACTTGCTCAAAGCGGTTGTAGTCTTCGGCGGCAATGGTGTCGAGCGTGAGTTTGGTGTTGGGTTCCATCTCGCCCTCATAGCACAACGACCATCTCGCTCCATCTGCCGTGGCAAAGGCGTATTGCAGATAATAATTGCTGTCGTTAACCAGTTCTACGGCCATCTTGGTGTGGCTAAGTTGGCGTGCGTCTTCTGGCACGAAGGCCAAATAGACGTTCAGGCTGTTGCCGCCCACACGTTCTTCTGCTGGCTTGCGGAAAGTTATCTCGCTGTCGGCGGGGTCGGTTTCTTGTTCCGTATCGCTGTGGGTTGCCTCGTTTTCGTAACCTCCGCTAAGCAAAGCCTTGATGGATTGTTTGCCAGGAGTGTCTGCCGTCGTGGTGTTGGCTTTTGGAGGAGTTGCAGCAGTGGACGTACGTCCCTGCTTTCGGTCTAGTTCTTCATCGACCACCACCACCTCGTTGATGCTCATGGGAATTTCAAATCCGTCGGCATCTTGCACCAGAACGATGTTCTTGCCTTGGAAACCAGCGACGATGCCGCCGCCCGTTTCGCTAAGAAATCTTACTTTATCTCCTTTTTTCATTGTTTTTACTGTTGTTTTAGGGAATGAGAATGCTGCTGTCGCCATAGCTCAGGAAGCGGAAATCGTTGTCGAGGGCATAGCGATAGATGGCTTTCCAGTTGCCTCCCACAAACGCACTAACCAGCAGTAGCAGCGTGCTTTGCGGTTGGTGGAAGTTGGTTATGAGGCGTTTCACAATTTTATATTCGTAGCCTGGTGCGATGATGATTTGCGTGCTAGAATGCAACGAGGGCAGGTTGTTGCGGTCTAGGTAAGCAATCAGCTCGCCGATGGCCTCTGTTGGTGTGATGTTTGCGGCCGTTTGGTCGTAGGGTTCCCATTGGTTAACGTGCAATTGTTCGGGCGTGGCGTTGGGGTTGGCCTTTAGCTTGCAGCCCATGTAGTAGAGGCTTTCGAGGGTTCGCACGCTGGTGGTGCCCACGGCTATGGCCTCGCAGTTGTGCTGGAGCAACTTTTCTAGCGTTGTTCGGCGTATGCAAACATACTCGGTGTGCATGGCATGCCCCTCTATTTCTTCGCTTTTAACGGGTTTGAACGTGCCTGCGCCAACATGCAAGGTAAGCTCTTCGCGGTCGATGCCGTGGCTGTCGATGTCGGCCAGCACGCTTTGGGTGAAATGCAGTCCGGCTGTTGGTGCGGCCACGGAGCCTTTAATCTTCGAGTAGACCGTTTGGTAAGTGGTCTTGTCGCTTTCTTGTGTGTTGCGGTTGAGATAGGGCGGTATGGGCAATTCGCCCACGATGTCGAGCAGTTCGGCGAACGAAAGGCGGTCGTTTCCCGTCCATTTGAAGTCTATCTTCAATGCTGTTTGGCACGAGAGGTCGCGTTCGGCGGTGAGTAGCACAGTCCCTTTTCCGGGTATTTCCACGGTGGTGGTTAGCGCACCGGCTTTCCATTTCTTGAGGTTTCCCACCATACAATACCACGAGCAAGCCCCCGTTGTTTGGAACATCTGTTCGTAATCGGCGGGCAGTGCAGGCTCGAGCAGGAATATTTCGATGAGCGAGCCAGTTTCTTTCCTGAAATGCAGGCGCGCCTGGATAACCTTTGTGTTGTTGAAAACCATGAGTGCGCCCTTGGGCAGGTAGCGTGTGATGTTGCTAAACACGTCTTGTGATAGCTTGCCATGATTGTAAACCAGCAGCTTACTCTTGTCGCGTTGGGGCAAGGGAAACTTGGCTATGCGCTCGTCGGGCAAGTCGTAACTGTAGTCT
>CAJPTO010000303.1 GCA_905373605.1 uncultured Prevotella sp. | reverse complement strand
GTTAAAGCTCCTGTCAGATTATCACCAATGGGTCATACTTATAGTATGTTCGCCGCCAAAACTGAATAAGCAGCGGCCGACCACCATTACTTGAGGCGGGCGGTGCATCCATCAACACGCTAAATCCCTTTACCTTTGCTTGCTTGCCCTTAAAAAACCACTGCAATTCAACAGCTCCATACACCTTGACTCCTTGTTGCATGGCTGTTGAATCCAAATCGTACAAATGCCGTTCTGCACCCACGGTCACGCATGCAATTCGAGTTGGTGTCATTGTTCGTCCTTCATTGTCTGTGAAATGAACGGATTGGGGATGGATGGTGTAAGCCCCGTTCAGGTTGTATGTGCAGTCCACGCGCAATGTATAGTCGGGCTTTGCCCAGAATTGTAGGCATGTGGGGTAGACAACGGGGAGAAACATCGGCCCGACAATCACTGCATAGGGGCCAACAGCATTGGCTGTCACCACTATTGCCTTCGGTGTGGGGTCGGAGATGTAGGCCATATAGCCCTTCGCTATTGTCCATCCCTCCGACTTCGTTGTGTATAACCAACCACGAGAGATGGCAGAGCAAGAGATGAGGATGAGGCTAAGCAGTGCCAAGGGGAGGTGTCTAAATATTGCTCTCATCTTGTATGTTTGTTTAGTGGTGGGTGAAAGGGTGAAAAGGTGAAAGGGTGAAAGGGTGAAAAAATGGCTAACGCCTTTGAAAGGTGAAAGGGTGAAAAGGTGAAAAAGTTGAAAAAATGGCTAACGCCACCAAGCTTTTGGTGTTACTACTTAACAATCTTACTCCTTTACTACTTAGAACAAGCTACTTGGATTAACTACTTAACTCCTTAACTCCTTGCCCCCCTCAACATAATCACCGCTTTTAGTGCGTTGCTTTCCACCAACTTGTTCCTTTTTTTGTAGTAGAAGCGTTCTCAAAGTCGTATTCGGTGAGGTCGCTAATGGTAATTCCGCTATACGCATTAACGCGGATGGTGTTGGTGGAAAGTTCGTTAAGGCTCGTATAAATGTATGGCGTTGAAAACTTAAAGGGAACAAGCGCGTTAAGAGCATTGTGCATTTGGGTGGCCAACGGCTTTGTTTCGGGCGTGTTGCAAAGCTTGTCCACATAGTCGCCCATGTCGAAAAAGATGGTCTTTTCGTAGCCATCAAGCCGCTGAACATCTTCCCAATTAACGGGCGATGCGTTGTTTGCCGCCGCGTTTATCGTTTTCATGAGGGCTGCAACCTCTTCTACCTTGTTACAATCGGTAACACCAATGTTGCCATAAGGCCATTGGTAGGAAGAATAAAACTGGTTGAAGTCGTTAACAACCGCTTGATAGTTGGGTGTTTTTTGTGCCAAGTGTTTCCAAATGTCCTTATAAGGCATGCCATAATCCATAATTTCACTACAACAGCCAATGAGATAATCCGTGGCATGACGCATTTCGTAAGCCACTTCCACGTTAGACATGTAGCAATCGTCGAACATCACGAACTGCATGTGCATGCGAGCTTGCTCAATGGCAGCCGCCAAGGTGGAGATGTTGGTTTGATAGTAATGGTCGGTTCCGCCGAAATAGCGGGTGCGCGCCCTGCTCTTGCCTTCAGAAAAGAGCCAACCCGTGCCATGACAACCAATAATGAGCGCGTATTTTTCGGCAGGGGCTTGGGCTTTTACTCTGCTTAGCAGGCTGGCCAAACCGTCTGTGGTGGTGTAAGTAGGCATGTTGGTGTTGTCGAAACGTTGCAAAGTGTCGCGTCGACACCCGTCTTTCTGCGTGTATTTCATCTCCATGAACACCGCACTGTTAGCCGAATTAGCAATGAAAATCATCAATTTGTTGCGCCCCAAACCCTTTTCTGCCGCTATGGCCGACTCAATATCCTTGATGTTTTGTAGGAAATTGCTGTACAAGCTATAACTCGAACTGTTTCTGGATGCACTCCACGGCATGTATACAAAGATTGTTTTGTCGGGCAAACCCTGTGGAACAGGGTAGGGAACAGGCACTTCTTCATGGCAACCCACGATGAAGAGCGTTGTCAAGAACAGCAGTAAGGAGGTGATTTTCTTTTGCATGGAGGGTTGATGGATGGATGAAACGAAAAGAAGTTCCTGCACAGCTTGCCGCCATTTTTTTGCCTGCTCAACAGCGTTGTGCGCTAGCTAGGGCGCGTTTGATGGTGCAGAGCAGTACAGTAACTTCGTTGTGGCTTATGTGGCGGCATGATTTTTTTGTGCCACCATTCTTTATTTCTTCTTCAATTCTTCGATGGAAGCCTTTAGAGCAGCAATCTTTTCTTCCGAGTCGCTTTGCTTCTTGCGTTCCAAAGCCACAACAGCTTCGGGGGCATTGGCCACAAATCGCTCGTTGGAAAGCTTTTTCTTGATGCCAGCAAGGAAGCCTTCGAGGTGTGTCAATTGCGCTTCTTGCTTCTTTATTTCGGCCTCAACATCTATCAAATTCCCGATGGGCACGGCGTATTCGTCTGTTCCAACCATGAATTGTGCCGTGTCTGAGCCCTTCTCTTTCACCACTTCCACCTTGTCGATGTTGGCCATTTTGGTAACAATCTCATCGTATTGTGCGTAGTGGTTTTGGGCAATGGCCTGCAAAGACAGTTGTTCTTTGGGGGCGATGTTCTTTTGGTTGCGCACCATTCGCACGCCACTCACAATCTGTTTCACCACTTCGATGTCGGCATTCAACTTATTGTCGGCCTCTGTGGGTGCATCTATTTTCAGGCATTCGCGCATAATCGACTCGCCCGTTTTGCGTTCAACGATGTGCTGCCACAGCTCTTCGGTGATGAAAGGCATAAAGGGATGCAACATGTTGAGCAAGTCATCGAAGAAAGCGATGGTGGCATCGTAGGTGGTTTGATCGATGGGTTGCGCC
>CAJPTO010000302.1 GCA_905373605.1 uncultured Prevotella sp. | reverse complement strand
GCTACCAATGGTTGGTAGCCGCCGTACCAATGGCTTGGTACTGGCGCGTTGGTCATCAAGCTTTGTTCATTAGCTCATTATTTGTAACCCGTTCATTTAGCGTATGATGCGCCCGAAGCCATTCTTTTTTTCTCCATTTATCGCCCTTTTTCGCCTAAAAAGCATTAATTTTGCACCCGACTTACAAACTGTAAGTTAAGGGGTGCCCGACATTTCGGGCTGAGATGAAACCCTCTGACCTGATCCGGACAATGCCGGCGTAGGAATTTGAAGAAGGATTAACACCCCTTTTGTATGTATTCATTCAAAAGGAAAATGAAAAAGACAACAACTTTGCTTGCTGCACTGCTTAGTGTTGCAACGGCCAATGCGGCCAATCCCAAACAAGAAACGCTCGACACGCTTCGCAGTTATCAGCTGCAAGATGTGCAAGTGGTGGCCACGCGCGCCTCAAAGAAAACGCCAATGGCCTTTACCAACATCGGCCAAGAACAGATTAAGCGCCTTAATACGGGGCGCGACATCCCCTTTTTGCTGTCTACCATGCCCTCGGTTGTCACCACCAGCGATGCGGGTAACGGCATGGGGTACACCTCAATGCGCATTCGTGGCACCGATGCAAGCCGCATCAACGTTACAACCAACGGCATCCCGATGAACGATGCCGAAAGCAGTATGCTCTATTGGGTGAACATGGGCGACCTGGCTTCTAGCCTTGGAAGCATACAGGTGCAACGCGGTGTGGGCACTTCCACCAATGGTGCTGGTGCATTTGGTGCAACGGTGAACATGCAAACCGAAAATATCGGACTGCAACCTTGGGCTGCATTCGACCTCTCGGGTGGTTCTTACCTCTCGCATAAGCAGACCGTGCGCTTCGGTACGGGCCTCATGGGCGGACATTGGGGGCTGCAAGGCCGACTGTCTAACCTCGGTTCAAAAGGTTATGTAGACCGCGCATCGTCTAAACTCAACTCTTACTTCTTGCAGGCAGGCTATTTCGGCGAGAACACCGTGCTGAAATTCATCACCTTTAATGGTACAGAGCAAACCTATCATGCATGGGAATTCGCATCTAAATACGACCAAGAGCTGTACGGACGCACCTATAACCCCAGTGGAAAGATGGAGAAAGACGCTGCCGGAAACGACCAATATTATAAGGACCAGAACGACAATTACCATCAGCAGCATTACCAATTGCTGTGGAACCAACTCTTCGGCGACAACTGGAACCTTAACCTTGCCCTGCATTACACCAAGGGCGACGGTTATTACGAGCAGTATAAGAAGAACCATAAGCTGGCGCAATATGGCCTGGATGCCGCTGCAACGGGGGCAAGAAGTTCGCTTGTGCGCGAGAAATGGCTGGATAGCTATTTCTATGGGGCTGTTGCTTCGCTCAATTACGACAACAAACGCAACTTCTCGGCAACGTTTGGCGAGAATGCCAGTTGGCTTTCGCCGGCAATAGTGTACACCAACGACCACTTTGGCTATGTTACGTGGGTGAAGAAACCCGTAGACGACTTCATGCCTAAGCACGAGTATTACAATAACAATACGAAGAAAACCGATTATAACGCTTACTTGAAAGCCACTTACGAGTTTGTGAAGGGCCTTAGCGCCTTTGCCGACGTGCAATATCGCTATGTGAAGCTGCGCATGGTGGGGCCGGCAGATGCCACGAGCGCAAAACGTAGCTTCAGTTACGATGTTAACGAGACGTTCAATTTCTTCAATCCCAAGTTCGGACTTAACTATGAACTCTCTCCCATGCATCGCCTTTACGCCAGTTATGCCATCGCCCACCGCGAACCAGTGCGCAGCAACTACGAGCATAACATGGATGCACAGTTGGAAAAACCGCGTGCCGAACGCCTGAACGACCTTGAAGTGGGTTATGAGTTCAGTTCGAAGCACTTCACGGCAGGAGTTAATCTCTACCACATGAACTATAAAGACCAGCTCGTTCCCACGGGCGAGATGAAGCTAGACAAGCCTATCACGCGCAATTTCGACAAGAGTTATCGCATGGGTGTTGAACTTTCGGCTGCGTGGATGCCAGTGGATTGGTTCCGTTGGGATGCCAATGCCACGTTCTCTAAGAACCGCGTAAAAGACGTAACCGTAAACCTTACCGATGGTTCGGTGTACACTATTGCCGGCGAAAGCCAACTGGCATTCTCGCCAAACACGGTGTTCAACAATGTGTTTACTTTCTCCAAGGCTGGCTTCCAAGGCATGGTGATAAGTCATTTTGTGGGTGAACAAAACCTAACTAACACGGGTTTTAAGACGATGCAGACAAAGGACGCGAACAGAAACACGGTGAACGACTTGATTTCGCTGAAGAAATATTTCACCACCGACATCGACCTGTCGTACACTTTCTCGCTCAACGCCTTGGCTTTGAAAGATGCCACCATCGGCGTAACGCTCTACAACCTGTTCTCTTCCAAGTATGACAACAACGGTTGGGCGGCTCCACAATATCGTTTAGATGGTTCTACGCTTGTGGCAGAGAACACTTGGGGCACGCGCGACAGCGATGCAGCCGGCTTTGCACCCTCTGCTCCCTTCCATTTCATGGCTAGGTTGGCAGTGAGATTTTAGGTTGTGAAGTGGTTTTTAGAGGTTAAGGAGTAAAGGAGTTAAGCCAAATGCATTGTTGGCGTTAGCCATTTTTTCACCTCTTCACCCTTTCACTTTTCACTTTTAAACCCTTTTTCCACCTCTTCACCCTTTCACTTTTCACTTTTAAACCATTTTTCCACCTCTTCACCCTTTCACTTTTCACTTTTAAACCATTTTTTCACCTCTTCACCCTTTCACTTTTCACCATTCAAATATAAAAATAACAAGGCTATTCACTCCCCTCTCCCTTTGGAGAGGGGCTGGG
>CAJPTO010000301.1 GCA_905373605.1 uncultured Prevotella sp. | reverse complement strand
TATCCTTGTCGTCGTCGCTGGCAACGGCGGGTTGCGAGGGCCATAGGTTCAGGATTTGGGGACGTTGGGCAAGTGCCGTGGTGGCCGAACCCAACAAAAGGGCGGCGGCCAACAATAATCTCTTGGTTTTCATATCGTTTGTTTATGCTATGTTGTGATGGGGAACGCTCCCCCGAAAAGCGCCAAGCGGGCACGTGCGCCACGCTTGCCACCGCGGAACAAAACGTTCTGCGGTGCGCCTTTGATGCAAAGTTAGCTATAAAAGTTGAAACAGCCTTTCCCTCTACCGTCTTTTAGGCACAAAAGACACGCAAAAGTGGGCCGAAATCTTGCCGAAACGGCATTTTTTTTGTAATATTGCAGTCGAATAACAAAACGTTTGAAGGATATGCACCCATTAGAGAAGTTTAGATATTGCCCCAGTTGCGGCAGTTCGAAATTTGAAGAGAACACCGAGAAGAGCAAGATATGCAAGAGTTGCGGCTTTGAATATTTCCTCAATCCCAGCAGTGCCAACGTGGCTTTCATCGTTAACGCCAAGGGCGAACTGCTTGTTGAACGCCGGAAAGAAGACCCAGGAAAAGGAACATTAGACCTTCCCGGTGGTTTTGCCGACATTGGCGAAACGGCCGAAGAGGGCGTGCGCCGCGAGGTGAAAGAAGAAACGGGCCTCACTGTAACCACCTGCCGTTACCTTTTCAGCCAACCCAACGTCTATCGCTACTCGGGATTGGACGTTCACACACTCGACCTTTTCTTCCACTGCACCGTTGAAGACGAAACCCAATTGCAAGCCCAGGACGATGCAGCAGAGTGCTTCTGGCTTGCCCCCGAAGACATACACACCGAGCAATTCGGGCTGCGCTCCGTGCGCCAAGGCCTCTACGAGTTTTTGAAACATGTGGAAGCGAAAAAGACCGAATCCGTGAAATAAGGCATTTCTCGGTAATAACAATTGGTTTTATTGCCCTGCATTTCAGCCAACTTGTGCCGTAGCTGTCAGTACAATGCAGCTTGTACTGTGGCTACAAGGCTCTTGTAGTGGGGCTACAAGATGCTTGTATTGTGACTACAAGGCCCTTGTAGCGTGGCTACAAGATGCTTGTACAGTGGCTACAAAGTTCTTCTGGTGAAGCATCAGCCAGTGTTAGCTCTACAAGGAAGAGGAAAATGTATCGCCGTCCAAAGGCTGTTGTTTGCCAAGAGCAAATCAATTCAACGATGAAATAGGCCTGTTTGTTCTATGGCCAAAAGAATTAAAGAAAGGCTTGTCACCCCTCCATGCTGTGTTCTTGATATTTAGCTGAACTGTTTTCGTTTACAATTGATGGGAAACCGTGGACTATGCAACTGAAGAAGGGTGAGCGAAAGATGTCTGTTAAAGGCTGGTTCTAAAAATTCCACGCAAAAGTCCATTTCCTTTTTATTATTTAGCCTAAAAATAAAAGATGGCAAAGCGCAAAAAAGCAATGAGGTTTTGCGCGTCTGTTTAAGATCTATCCTGAATAGATTAGATGGATTTCCAAGTGTGGCACGTTGTATTTCTGACCGCTGCAAGCCACCTTGTGGTGTTTCAGGCAGCCACACTAAGGGGCGAAATCCTCCAAATTTGCTTATCCTCAAGCCAACATGCTTTTGGTTTGGCACAGAATGGGGCGCGTACAACGCTGCGTTGGCATGCATTCCCTCATGCGACCTTGTGACAAACGCTGTTGGAATGGCCGATGAATGAACTTATTTTCCACGAAAAACACGATTAAAACTTAAGGAATGTCCCCATGCTAGGGGCATCGATGAATGATTACCAACCCTTAACTTAGATAATCACTGCTAATGTCCTTATTCTAGATGGGGACAATGTATTGTGAGTTCACAAGTTTGTGAGCTTGTGAGTTTATGAGTTTGTGAGTTTGTGAGTTAGTGAACCTGCGAGTTTTATGCCTTCACGAATTCGTCAGTCCACAAGTTTGTTAGTTCACAAGTTCATGAACCTGCGAGTTTATGCATTCACAAGTCCGTCAGTTGATGAGTTCAATAGTCTTACAATCCTCCTTTTTCAAGGTTCACTATTACACAAAAAGAATTAATGGAGCAGAGAAATTGAAGGGATTTCAGCCCCAATTGGGGACATGAAGACCAACTTATTCCCTTTAGTAACTCTGATGAACCTATTCATCAACGAACCAGTTCTTTTCTCCATTAATTCGTCAAACCATTAAATCACAAACATTAAATTTATTAGGCAAGTTTGAACTGCCGTCGGACTTGTCAGACCTTTCAGACCTTTCAGACTTGTCGGACTTGTCGGACTTGTCAGACTTGTCGGACTTGTCGGACTAGTCAGACCTGTCTGACCTGTCTGAGATTCCCGAATTGGCAGCCAAATCACTCTTGCGGAAGCATCTCAACAGTGATGCGGTTGCCGCTTTGAAGTATCTGTTTCATCAGCGCGCAAAGCTTTTCGGGTGTCTGCTGCTTAATCATGTCGCGATAACGCGTGTGCATGTTGATGCCGTGGCGGCGGTACATGTTGATAACGCCACTCCAATAAGCATTGGTTTTCTCGGCACTGGCCACACTCTTAAGCATGTATTCCTTCACCTTGTCGAGCATGGCGGCATCGCAAGTGCGGGTCATCTTCTCGGCTTCGCGATAGATGATGGCCATAGCCGTGTCGCGTTTCTCGGGTTTCACTGGGCAAGTAACCAGCACCGAGTAGTCGTGGTAGTCGCCTTCGATGGTTGCACCGCCCTCTGCCGACACCGAATAGGCAGCCGAAGCATCTTCGCGGATGGTCTTGATGTACACCATTGAGAGTATTTGGCCAATCATGTTCATGCGCACGGCGTTCTCAACCGAATAAGGAACATCGGTGGTGTGCCACATCACACAGGCCATAGCCTTAGGTG
>CAJPTO010000300.1 GCA_905373605.1 uncultured Prevotella sp. | reverse complement strand
CCAGCAAAAGCGGTGGCACGAGCTGTGCTTGGCGCACCATTTCAGCCTGCCTTACCAGCTTGCCAACGGCGGAGCAACGCGCTTCGAGTCGGTAAGCAATGCCCTTTCGCTCATTCCCAACGATGCCAATGGCGTGGTGGCGGTGCACGATGGCGTGCGCCCGATGGTGTCGGCAGCGGTGATTGGGCGTTGTTTCAGCATGGCCGAGCAAGCCAAAGCCGTGATTCCCGTTACGCCCGTGGTTGAAACATTGCGCCAAACACTGCCCGATGGCACCAGCACGACCGTGAATCGGGATGCCTACCGACTGGTGCAGACTCCGCAAACATTCGACCTGCAACTGCTCAAACGCGCCTACCAACAGCCTTTTCGCCCCGAATTTACCGACGATGCCTCGGTGGTTGAGGCCTTGGGCGTGACAGTGACAATGGTTGAAGGCAACAAAGAGAACATCAAGATTACCACACCCGTGGACCTGGATGTTTGCGAAAGTCTGCTGGCAAACGCTGCCGGCTAGGCAAAACGTAACGGCCGCCACAACACAATCGCCCCAAAACCAAGCGCACACCATATAAACCATCCTCCATGCACTCCATCTTAGACCAAGACATCATGTATCTGCCGGGCGTTGGCCCACGAAAGAAAGAGGTTTTGAGCAAAGAACTCAACATCCAAACCTTTGGCGACCTGCTCGAATACTATCCCTATAAATACGTAGACCGCACGAAAATCTACCGTATTGCGCAGTTGCAGGGCGACATGCCTTACGTGCAGGTGAAGGGACACATTCTAAGTTTTGAGGAATTTGACATGGGGCCGCGCAAAAAACGCGTGGTGGCACACTTCACCGACGGCGTGCATGTGGCAGACTTGGTGTGGTTTCAAGGCACAAAGTATGTGCTGAGCAACTACAAAGTGGGCGTGGAATACATCGTTTTTGGCCGCCCCAGCCTCTATGGCGGCCGCTATCAGTTTGCACATCCCGACATAGATGTGGCCACAGAACTGACACTTAGCGAGATGGGCATGCAGCCACACTATGGCACAACCGACCGAATGAAGAAGGCCGGCATCACATCTCGCGCCATGGAAAAGCTCACAAAGGGACTGCTAGAGCAAATGCAAGCACCGCTGCCCGAAACGCTTCCGCCCTTCATCACCCAAGCCTTGCACCTCGTTTCGCGCGACCAAGCCATGCGCGGCGTGCATTATCCGCACAACACCGACGAGATGCAGCGCGCACAGATGCGGCTCAAGTTCGAAGAATTGTTTTATGTTCAGCTCAACATCCTGCGCTATGCCAACTTCCATCGCCGCAAATATCGCGGCTACCACTTCGCTAAGATTGGCCATTTCTTCAACACCTTCTACCACAACAACCTGCCTTTCGAACTCACTGGCGCGCAAAAACGCGTGATGCACGAGATACGTAACGACATGGATAGCGGCCGACAGATGAACCGTTTGTTGCAAGGCGACGTGGGTTCGGGCAAAACACTCGTGGCACTTATGGCCATGCTCATTGCCGTTGACAATGGATTTCAGGCCGGCATCAGGGCTCCCACCGAGATACTTGCCGAGCAACACCTCGCCACCGTGCAGCAAATGTTGCAAGGAACGGGCGTAACTGCCGAACTGCTAACGGGCATCGTGAAAGGCAAACGCCGCACCGACGTGCTGCAAAGGCTTGCCTCGGGCGAGTTGCACATCCTGGTTGGCACACATGCATTGCTGGAAGACACCGTGCAATTTGCCCGTTTAGGCCTTGCCGTTGTAGACGAACAGCACCGCTTCGGCGTGAAACAACGCGCCAAGCTGTGGGGAAAAAACGACAATCCGCCGCATGTGCTGGTGATGACCGCCACACCCATACCCCGAACTCTTGCCATGACCATCTACGGCGACTTGGATGTAAGCGTGATAGACGAGCTTCCGCCAGGGCGAAAACCCATACAAACGCTGCACAAATACGACAACCAAACCACAAGCATGTATGCAGGCATACGCCAACAGGTGAACTTGGGGCGGCAAGTGTACATCGTTTATCCCCTGATTAAGGAAAGCGAGAAAACCGACTTGAAGAACTTGGAAGAAGGTTATGCCGCCTTGACCGACATCTTTCCCGAGTATAAGCTCAGCAAGATACACGGCAAGATGAAGTCGAAAGAGAAAGAAGCCGAGATGGAACGCTTTGTCAGCGGCGAAACACAGATACTTGTGGCCACCACGGTTATCGAAGTGGGGGTGAATGTGCCCAACGCTTCGGTGATGGTTATACTGGATGCCCAACGGTTTGGCCTGTCGCAGCTGCACCAATTGCGCGGCCGCGTGGGACGCGGAGCCGACCAAAGCTATTGCATCCTTGTTACCAACCATGCCCTTTCAGCCGACACACGCAAGCGCATTGACATCATGTGCGAAACAAACGACGGATTTCGCATCGCCGAAGCCGATCTGAAGCTTCGCGGACCCGGCGACCTTGAAGGCACACAACAAAGCGGTATGGCCTTCGACCTTAAGATAGCGAACATCGCTCGCGATGGGGCATTGGTGCAATTGGCGCGCGATGAGGCCCAGAAAATCATCGAACGCGACCCCGATTGCAACCTGCCCGAACACGCCATGTTGTGGAACAGGCTCAAAGAATTGCGCAAAACCAACATCGACTGGGCGGCGATAAGCTAGCCACGCCATGTTTGGCATTGGCCGTGATGCCTTTGTTGTTGTAAGAATTTACGCCAGTTCGGGATAAGGAGCAACTCCTTTTTGAAGTCTTTTGTAGCGATGAGGAGAGGTTAATTCTACTACCGCGAAGCGGCTGGCCCTTTTGTAGGGCAGGGTTGCGCGCTTTCTCGCGCTACCCTGCCTAGTTCGAGCGTGTGAAATCTAGGCCGTAGGCCTTGGCCTTTTTA
>CAJPTO010000299.1 GCA_905373605.1 uncultured Prevotella sp. | reverse complement strand
CCAGTTCGGCCACGAAGTTGGTAGCGTTTTCGCCCAATTGCTTGTAAAGCAGATAGGCGGCATCCGAGTTTTCCAAGCCCATGAGAGCCGTAACCAAGTGTGGAACCTGCAGAAGTTCCACATCGGCCATCATTGCCATCCTTTGGGCGTTGACCACAAGCTCCTCCATCTGCACCGAGTTTGTGGGCAAGTCATGGCAGTGGGAGGGCAATTTCTCCATCTTTCCCACCGCAGAGTCGAGTTGCGCCATGAGTATTGTGGTGTTTCCGCCCGATGTTTGCAATGCCAGCGAGAAATTGTCTTGGCCAATAAGGGCCATGAGCAGATGTTCTGGCGTTACAAACTCGTTTCGGTAGAACATGCAATAGTTCAATGCGCCGCTGAGTACGAGGTCGGTATCGTGTGAGTTGAGATATATTGGCATGATAATTATCCAGGTTGACAGGTTAAACGTAACGGAAATCCGGCATCACGGGCCATGCCTGTGGCTTTTTTCACCTTTGAGGCAGCCACATCATAGCTGTAGATGCCCACCACGGCCTTTTCGCTTCGGTGCACGGCAAGCATCAATGCTTCGGCTTCGGCCTCGCTTTTGAAGAACACAACTTTGAGTATCATCACGACGAAGTCCATTGTGGTGAAGTCGTCGTTATGAATAAGCACTTTATACTTGCGCGGTTCGCGCATGTCTATGTGTACGCGCTCTCTAATTGCCTCTTTCTGCTTTGCCATACAAGTGCAAATATAGTGCAATACCATGAAAGCGCAAAATATTTCGGCCTAAATCATTGCGTGAAAATTTGGTTTTTCACATTGTGATACAACCTAACAGCAATAAAGAACAAGTTGTGGGCTTGCGACGAAGCGAGAAATGGATTTGAACAACATTTGCAAAGCGGTTTGGCGCATCGTTTATCGTTACGTCAGTTCGAGATAAGGACTGGCATAATACCGTGTTAACTTGTCAACTCGATAACTTGTCAACTAATACATTTACTTTAAGCCACTTCTTGCTTCTCGTAATGATTATTTTTGTAACTTTACACCTTATTATATAAGCAGTAAAACCCAGCACAATGAACAACGAAACAACGATTTTGCATACCCAACGCCTGCTGTTAAGGCCTTGGAAAGAGAGCGATGCCGAAGACTTATACCGCTATGCGGCAAACCCGAAGATAGGAAATAGCGCGGGTTGGCCGCCACATACGAGTGTTGAAAACAGCAGAGAAATAATCAGAACCGTTCTTATGGGCGCGGAATCATACGCGGTTGTACTCAAAGAGAGCGGCGAAGTGGTGGGAAGCATAGGCCTGTTGATTGGACCAGACAAGGTTGACAGTGAGCAGATTGGCAGCGATGCGTGCGAAATAGGCTATTGGATTGGCGAGCCTTATTGGGGAAAGGGGCTTATACCAGAGGCAACACGCGCATTACTTCGGCACGCTTTCGCCGACCTTCACTTTGCGTCTGTGTGGTGTGCCTACTTCGAGGGCAACGAAAAGTCGCGTCGCGTGCAAGAGAAATGCGGGTTTACGTACCACCATACTGAAGAAAACAAGTTGGTTAAGCCGGTTGGCAAACGCTTCACCGTGCATTTTACGCGGTTAACGCGCGAAGCGTGGGAGGCGATGCAAGCAAAATAGCGTGGGCGGTGCATGGTTTCATGCCAAAGGGAACATGGTTTCATGCCAAAGGGAACATGGCTTTATAACATGGGAACATGGCCTTATGCCAATACTAAAGGCATCATTCACCCCCTCACAAACAGGGCTGCATCAATCTTTTCTTGTCCTGTGCATGTCCTTTCTCCGCTAAAAACCCTTGATGATGGCACTGTTTATTTTCTTGTCCAGCTCCATACTGCCCCGTTCCTTAGCCTTTCCATAACCGATGCTGTAGGTAAGTTTCAGGTTGATGGTGCGCCCTTTAGGTTCGTTATAGAGCCATGAATTGCGGTTATAATGGCCATAGTTCATGGTGATGTGCTGTTTGTCGAACCGCGAGAACACGTTACGCAACGCAAATTCCATAGCCCAAGCCTTGTGATGCCAGTTGATGGCCATTTCATAGATGGGCTGTAGGCGGATAAGGTACGGCTCGCGGATGTCTAAATCCGTGCGTGGCGTTTGATACAACAGGCTAAACATCCAGTCGCCAGCGAGGTAATCCAACCCCGTTCTTAGTCGAAACACGTTGCGTTGCATGTCATACGCATCGCCCCTCATCACGTTATACTCTTCAAGGGCCGTGACATCAAGGCGCAACTTGTCGGCAAAGGCACTGAGCGCGTAAGAAACACCCAGCATGTTGCCATAGAATGTGCCATCGTTCACACGCATATCATAGATGGTGTTGGTGTCGGCAGTGAAGAGATGCGCAATGTTTTTGAAGTAGATATAGTTGCTATAAAAAATCGAAAGCTTTGATTTCCCCCACTGCGCGTTGTAAGTCAGTGTGTTTCCAAACACCTTAATCGGCCCCAAGTCGGGGTTTCCCTTTACCGCTTGGAAGAAAGTTGTTGGCACAGTCATGTCGTTTTTGTTCGAAGGGTCGAACAAAGTGTGCGTAAAATAGCCGTTAAACGAAAGCGATTGCCTGTCGTTGAAGGCGTAGTTTCCGCCATAATAGGCCATTGGCAAGCAATAATTGTAGTGCAAGTTGTTGAGCGAAACCGCCGTGTTTGATACGCCTGCCGACATGTAATATGAGTGTTTTTGCCCCGAACCACTTAGTTGAACCAAGGCCATCGACAAGTTTGTGGTGAGCCGTTGCACACCATTTGCTGTCCCTGCGTAGGTGTCTTTATAGTGATTATGGTCGTGAGAGAGAACTGTAGTGAACGTTGCAGCACTGCTCCACGACTTGGAATACTGCGCATTTGCTTTCATGGCAACGTTTCGTTCGGTGGCTTCCGAGGTGATGTTTGGCTGTGTCGACTCGCTGTTTCGGCTGGCATAGTTGTTCT
>CAJPTO010000298.1 GCA_905373605.1 uncultured Prevotella sp. | reverse complement strand
CTGCCTTCTGCCCCTGTTGTCTTGCGCAAAAGGCAATGCGAGGGCGTAACTCGCCAAGCAAATGACGAGTGCCACCATCCCAATTCTTCTTGTTTTCTTGTCTCGCAGCACGCCTTTATGGGTCACTTAATCATTTTCAACGCCGCCTTGACCACCTGTTCCACGGGCAATTCGGGTTGTTCTTTCAATATCTCGACCACCACTTTGGCCGAAGCGGCTGGCGCAAAGCCCAGCATGGTGAGCGCACCAACGGCCTCGTCTTTCACAGCCGTGTTGAAAGTGGCGGAACCAACATGTGCAGGTACGGCCAGTTCTTGGGCAACTCCGCTGGACACAATCTTGTCTTTCAGGTCCACGATGATGCGTTGGGCTGTCTTTGCACCGATGCCCTTGACGGTTTTAAGCATCTTGTCGTCGCCCGCGGCGATGACATTGCACAGCTCGGCGGCCGACATGCCCGAGAGAATCATGCGTGCCGAGTTCGCCCCAACGCCCGAAACGCTGATGAGCAAGCGATAGAGTTCGCGTTCTTGGCGCGTGGCAAAGCCATAAAGGGTGAACGAATCATCGCGCCCACCCGTCACCAAAGCCTCGTGAACGAAGAGTTTCACCTCTTTTTTGCCTTGTATGGCGGTGTATGTGTTGAGCGAAATGTTGAGCGCATAGCCCACTCCAACCGCCTCAACCACGGCCAATGCCGGGGTGATTTCGGCCAAGTCGCCCTTGATGTATTCTATCATTAAATTGAAGCTTCTTATTATATATACGTGTATGTTCGTATATAACGCCCCTTGCTCTGCATTATTGTGTGTCTGCGTAAAAATCTGCATCAGCGGGCAAAATGGATGTGCAAACGCCTTCTGTGGGCTTTGTTTGCAATCCGTTTTGCAAATATTGCCTTATTTTGTGAAATGATGTTGCGCATCATTTGTTGAATTGTAAATAAAACATAAAGTGAGTGGGCTGTTCTTTGTCGTATAAAAAGAAATGCTTAACTTTGCCAGCGTATAGGAATAGCCGAAGAAATTTAGAAGTAGTTTCTGATGTATTCGTCAGAGTTTGATACAAAGTATCGTTATTAGGTAAATGGGATTTACCTAAAAGTAAACTTCTACGGCGTTCCTATTTTTTATTACATAACCCGATATGGCATGGCACAACACAACGACATCAACCTAAAACAGATGGTGGAAAACCAATTGCAGTACATCTACTCGGCCGACGAACTAACCACCTTGCTCGACAATGTGGCTAAAGAGATTGGCGAACAGGCTGGGTTCAGGTCTAACCAACTGCTCTGTTTCGCCGACACAAGCAAAGACGAGCGGCGAACCGTGCGCTACTGCTTGCGGAAAAAACACGGCGGAAAGCGTTCCATCGTGGCTCCCCACGAGCGTTTGATGTGCATGTTGCGGGCTTTCAACGCCTTGTTGCAAGCCTATTACCAGCCAACACCTTGGTGCTACGGATTTGTAAGGGGCAAGTCGGTGGCACAAAATGCACAGCAACATGTGGGCAAACGCTATGTGTTGAACATCGACCTCAAAGATTTCTTCCCCTCCATCACGCGACAAAGGGTGGAAGAAACGCTGTTGGCAGAGCCGTTGAAGTGTTCTGCCGAGGCCGCAAGGCTGCTTTCGGGCCTGTGTACGGCCAGCGAACCGCAGGGCGATGTGTTGCCCCAAGGCTTCCCAACATCGCCAACGCTGTCGAACATGGTG
Organism: uncultured Prevotella sp.; assembly: GCA_905373605.1. GTDB lineage: Bacteria > Bacteroidota > Bacteroidia > Bacteroidales > Bacteroidaceae > Prevotella. The sequence continues at coordinate 1,249 of CAJPTO010000298.1, read as the reverse complement.
TGCAGAAAGATGGACGAAGAACTGGCCGCTGCCGCACAACGCATTGGCGCAACCTACTCGCGATATGCCGATGACATGACCTTTAGCAGCGACAACGATGTGCTTCGCACCACCGGGAGCTTCTTCCTGCAAGTGTCGAACATCGTTGAAAAACACGGATTTAGGCTCAACGAACACAAAACACGACTGCAAAGGCGTGGTCGGCGGCAGCAGGTTACGGGCGTTGTGGTGAGCCATAAGGTGAACGTTACGCGCCAATATGCACGCCAGATACGCACCTTGCTCTACATGTGGGAGCACTATGGCTACAACGAAGCATCACAATCGGCCCTAAACCACTATCGTCGCCAGCATGGCAAGACCAAAGGACACGAAGATAGCCTTAACCTTGCCGCCGTTTTGCGAGGCCGATTGGGCTATATGAAGATGGTGAGAGGCGAAACAGACCCTCAGTATCTTAAATTTTGGAACAAGTATTGTGCGCTTATGGCGGCCGATTATCCCAAAAAGAGGCGGCGTGCCAAACATTTCGCGTCCATGTCTTCTTCAGGAGGCGGTTCCCTTGACCAGCCCCAAAGGCGGGGATGCGCCCTTGTTGTGGCGGTCTTTGTGTTACTTGCTTCGGCTGGTTTAGTGGCATGGAGCCTCTATTCCTAGCATGCAGACCGTGAGTTGGGGGTGGGCAATATAGCCATAACATTCAAAAAGAGTTGGTTTTATGGCTTCGTCTTCAACAAGTTCGCGTCTCGTTTTTTAGCACATGGAGCTTGTGTTGAGGCTATACGCTGCTTTTGTTGAAGTTACATGTCGCTTTTGTTGAGGCTGCATGCAGCTTGTGTTGAGGTTGTATGCTCCTTTTGTTGAGGCTACATGCAGCTTGTGTTGAGACTACATGTAGCTTGTGTTGAGGTTGTATGCTCCTTTTGTTGAGTTTGCATGCAGCTTGTGTTGAGGTTGTATGCACCTTGTGTTGAGGCTACATGCACCTTTTGTTGAGGCTACATGCAGCTTGTGTTGAGGCTACATACAGCTTGTGCTGAGGTTGCATGCAGCTTATTCGGCTGCTTTCCCAACCATAATGCGAAGCAAAACGCAGCAATCAATCTTAGTGCTTCGGCATTAGAACCATTTCTACGCCAGTTCGGGATAAGGCTCAACTCCTTTTGCACATTGTTTTATCGTAATGTGGCGGTAGTTGGCATAATCACGGGTTCTTAACCCGAACTGGCGTATTTCTATATTGAACCAT
>CAJPTO010000297.1 GCA_905373605.1 uncultured Prevotella sp. | reverse complement strand
ATAAGGCAGACACGTGTACGGCATAAGGCAGACACGTGTACGGCATATGCCGGACACCCCAAAAGAGATGCATGTAAAACTGAGATGTAATTGTTATATGCCCTAGAATAATGAAGGAGTGGAGCTGAAAGTGATGGTTAATGTCCTTTAAAGGCGAAGAAACAAAAGGATGAACAGGTGTTTGCATTATCGCCAAATGGCGCAAATCTTTAAGGCACAGAGCATTGGAATTTTTACGACTAGCACCAAATGCATTTGCTTGCCACAACAACGAAGATTTGCTTGCCATAAAAGGTGGCGTTAAAGGCGTGGGGCAGAGAAAAGAAAAGCGTGCTTTCGGCTAAGCCGAAGGCACGCTTTACGGGGCGGGATGTGAGATTGAGCGCAAGGGGGAGCGTCACTTATCCACTCCCATCAACACCAAAGCCTTTTGCACCACGTGGTTGGTTTCGTTCATCACATGGAAATATTCGGACATGTCCCAGATGTCGCGTGCCACAAGTGCTTTGAGCTGCGTCTTGATGCTGGCGATGGTAGCCTTCCGCTCGTCTTCATTTCTGGGTTTAACGTTCTGCTTATCGCCTTCAGCCACAATCTCATCGATAACGTTCTGCGGAATTTGGAACTTCTTATTGAACTCGGTAAACGAGCTATATTTCTTCTTCAGTTCCTTGCGGTGCTTGTCCATGTATTGCACGTTTGCGTTGATGATGATGCGTTTGGCGGCCAATTCGCGGTTGTAACGCGAATATTGTGTGCTGTCTAGCGGCACAAAGTAGTCGGGCATGATGCCGCCACCGCCATACACGGTGCGCTTTCGGCGCAGCGTTTGGTACTTCAGCGAGTCGTTTAGGTGGATGCTGTCTGCGCTGTAAAACTCGCCATTCTTAAAGCGGTTGTCCAAGTCTTTCTCGTAAGCGGCGTTGTCGCCCTTGGTGTAAGGCTTCTGTATGCATCGTCCCGAGGGCGTGTAATAATGAGCAACAGTGAGCCGCATCATGCTGCCGTCGGCAAATTCGATGGGGCGTTGCACCAATCCTTTGCCAAACGAGCGGCGGCCAACCACGATGCCTCGGTCTTGGTCCTGCAAAGCACCCGTTACGATTTCGGCCGCTGATGCCGAAAACTCGTTGATGAGCACAAACACCTTGCCCGTTAGCATGCCGCCATCGCCATGCGCACGAAACTCTTGCCTGTCGGCACGGCGTCCTTGGGTGTAAACGATGAGGTCGTTTCGGCGCAAAAACTCGTTGGCAATGCGCACAGCCGCTTGGAGATAGCCGCCTCCATTGTCTTGCAGGTCGAGAATGAGGTTGGTGGCTCCCTGCACTTGCAGCTTCATCAGAGCCTGCATAAACTCTTCGTAGGTGGTTGCACCGAAGCTTCCGATGCGGATATAGCCCACCTTGGGCTTGATGAGATAATAGGCGTCGAGCGTTTCAACGGGTATTTTGTCGCGTTGCACGTGGAAAGTGAGCAACTCTTTGATGCCCGGGCGCACAATGCCTAGCTTGGCGATGGTGCCTTTGGGACCTCGCAGCCGGCGAACGATGTCTTCTTGCGACATTTTCACGCCGGCGATGGTCGTATCGTTAACGCTCACGATGCGGTCGCCAGCCATGATGCCCACCTTTTCGGATGGTCCTTTGGCCACGGGCTGAATAACAAGTAGGGTGTCTTTGGCAATATTGAATTGTATGCCGATGCCTTCGAACGAGCCTTGCAACGACTCGTTCATGGCTTTTGTTTCTTTTGCTGTGGAATAAGACGAGTGTGGGTCCAGCTTTTCGAGCATTCCCCTGATGGCATCTTCGGCCAATTTGCTCTCGTCTACGGTGTCTACATACAAGTTCTTGATGGCCATTTCGGCTATCTGCATCTTTTGCAGCGGGCTTCCTTTACCGAAGTTGATCTGCAATTGGGCTTGTGCGGCGAATGTGGCACAACAAGCCGCTAGAATTAATAATCTCTTCATGTTTGTACGTTATTTACTTTGGTGGGGTTGGCGGACAAATCAGGCTTTGTCGGAATAGTTGGACAGGCCTGTCGTTTCGGAATTGTCAGACTGGCAAGACCAATCCAACAAAGCCGTTCGAATGGCTTAACCCTGCCCTAACGCTCCCTTCAAATTCCATTTCCAACATCTTTCATCCCAATTTTCCCATTCTCTCTTTCAATCTAAATCTTTTCTCTCTTTCACTTTTTTCTCTCTCGCAATTCTCTTTTTCTCTTAGGCGGCTGTCACTCCTTTCTTTATATTGTTGTTTAATTGGTTGACGAGTTAACAAGTTGACAAGTTCACGAGTTTACAAGTTTACAAGTTTACAAGTTTACAAGTTCACAAGTTGACAAGTTAGTGGGCGTTAGCCATTTTTTCACCTTTTCACTCTTTCACCTTTTCAAGTTTACATGTCGAACATCAATCAGCGACTGAAACACCGATGTTCACTCCTCATCCACTTCCTCTTCAGTTGGTCCATCGGTTTCAACCACAAGGTTGTCGATGATGAAGTTTTGGCGTTCCATAGTGTTCTTGCCCATGTAATACTCCAACAGCTTGTGCACCTGGTCGTTTTTGTGCAATGTAACTTGCTCCAAACGTATTTCAGGGCCGATGAAATGGGCAAATTCATCGGGCGAAATCTCACCCAACCCCTTAAATCGCGTTATCTCGGGGTCGGGACCAAGGTCGGTAATGGCCTTCAGGCGTTCTTCCTCGTTGTAACAATAACGTGTTACGAAGTCGTTTTTGCGTTCGCCCTTCATCTGTCGGGCATCGGCATCGGCAATCACCTGCTTGTTCTTAATCTTCGTTCGGCGGTTTCGCACGCGGAACAATGGCGTTTGCAGCACGTAAACATGGCCTTTCTTCACCAATTCGGGGAAGAACTGCAAGAAGAAAGTGATGATGAGCAGGCGTATGTGCATGCCGTCTACATCGGCATCGGTGGCCACGATAACCGTCGACGGCGTTAAAACCAACCTGCGCTTCC
>CAJPTO010000296.1 GCA_905373605.1 uncultured Prevotella sp. | reverse complement strand
AAAATCGCGGCTCTATGGAGAAACACACCTTATTTATATAGACAGTCTTCTACAGATGATGCGAATAGAAGGACATAAATTTAAAGCATACTCAATAGTTAGGATGTAAGGCGATGCCACAATCCTCACCAATCATCCTCTTCGCACCAATCGCCACCATAGTTGGGCTTAGCTCCAATCTCATCAGGATTATGCGGCACTTCTCCATGCTGGTCAACCTGTCCATTGCCATCGTTATCAAACCTCGATGCGCCAGGAGCCTTAAGCAGTTCGTCTAAGTCAAAAAGAACAGCCTCGAAAGCAGGCTTTATATAGACATGTGTTTTCATTCCTCTCAGTTCTATTTTATGACAATCTTCTTATGGTTGACAACATAAATACCCTTTGGCAATCCCTCTGTCGACATGGCATTGGCGCGCACCAGTGTTCCATCAATGCCATAGATGTTGCAAGGTGTGGGGAACAAGGCGTTGCTCTCAGCCGGCGACGGTGAAGCAATGCCGGTAGCGGCAAAGTTGCTCGAAATCTCCTCGTTGCCAACAAAGAACTGCAAAGGCTTTGCGTGAGCTTCAGAACCCGTTACAATCCAGCATCGAAATCCCTTTACGGACATGGGGCTTTGCGTAAAGTGCCACATCCACCTGCCTTTTGAGGCCGAGCTCTTACCCAAGGCATAAGAGAAAGCGGGCACCACCTTACTTGTGTGGCTGTATAGCGATCCACAGAATTGCAATTTACCATCGGTTGTGGTTGTCGAAGTGGGGGAATTGCGCAATATGCCATCGGCATAATTAGGCAAAGTCTGTGGTTTTGTGTCGAGTGTCACATTGTTAATTATGTAATAAGGCGCGTTCACAGTGAGCCAAGGCTTACCGTTCTTTAATTTCTTGTAGGGAAGTGATGAAGACATCACCGTAGGGTCCTTAGTTGGTTTTATCAGATAAAGCTTGTAAGCCTCAAAAACGATGTCATCGTCTTCCACATCAAGGTCCACGCCAGTAAAGTCGATACGTCTTTCATATTCCGTAGACTGTTTGGGGTAAGCAGACAATTTCACATCTTCTCCAAAAGCCCCCTTTAGCTGTCCGGCAGTTAGTGAGACAGGCAAGACAATCGAGTTCCAGTCATCTTTCCTCAAGGTTCTTTTCAGAACGAGTGTTGCCGCCCTTCCTGGCTTCACTTGTTCATTCACAGAGCCGATGTCTGTCTGCATTTCATCGAGAATGACATCTAACACCCCGCAATAAGCCAAGGAGAAGTCGTCCCAGCACGTCCAGTCGAGCGGTTTTGTGGAATTAGCCACCTTCACGCCGATTTGCATCACGTCGTTATCGTGTGGCACATACACCAGCACGGTGTTGTTGTATATACCATGTTCGAACACTTTAGCCGCCTTAACGTAAGGACTTACCTTTTCTGGTGCACGGTCGTCGTCGGTGTACACCTTCTTAAACTGGTCCAGCGTATACGAGAAATCCCCCCTAAACCTGTTCAAAGTAGTTTTCACATTAGACTGTGCAGTAGTCACCCCCTCGACAGACACGAATAGTTCTGCCGTGAGGTTGCTGCCTTCCGCAGGAGCATAGAAGCCATTGCACGACACACGGTACCATCCTTTTCTGAAAGCGCGGACCTTTTGCATCACCTTTCCATTGGCATGTGCATAATTGCCCATATTCCTCACGTTTGCCGTCCCATAGCTGGCATTGTCTGCCATGTAATAATTGCTGGTTATGGAGCCATTCCCGACATAATAGGTGCAAGCGTCATCGTTAGGTTTCAGCAAGAAAGCACTGTGGTTAGCCCAATCCCAAGTTAACCCCTCACTAGGCACCCACTTTTCAACGTCCCTATCGCTACGTGCGAAATCGTGATCGTCGATGAGTATGGTTGCATTAGCGGGCGATTCGTCAGAAGCATACACATCTTTGAAAACGTCTTTCAAGTCGGCCCTTGTAACAATCTTCCATTGGCATGTCTCATCGTTAGGATTGATGCTGCTTGGGTAACTTATAGGATACACTTTATCTTTAAGCACTTTAGTCATTTGGAGGTATCGTTTGCCTCCCATCCCTTGGCTCATTTCGTCGTTATAGACACTGATGCGATAGGTTTTGCTTCCAGGTGTAGTTTCTTCGAACATCCAATCCAGCACGCCATTGATATGGTGTGGCAGGGTGGTAAAGGGGTTAGGGTTTATGCTCAAGTCGTAATCCACTCCTCTATCCACGTAGGCCCGATTGTAATTGATGCTATTCTCATGTCCTGGGGTATCCATTCTGCGCCCGAAAGCAATGTTCTGCCCCGTCCCCGTCTTCAATGGGCCAATCATATGATACTTCCCCAGGGTAGTGGTGGAATTTTTGATAGTCACCGTCATTCCCGTGCTAAACCCCACGAGCGATGTGCCCCAATAGCTTCCGGCATTGAGATACTTACCCGTTCCCACGTTGTACAGGAACACCGTATTATGCTCGGGATCCGCTGCGTTAACCACCGTTTCCACCTTATTGCCGTACCACTTATGCGTGGTTGGGTCCTGCCCTTGCGCACGAAGGGCAAGAGGCAGGAAAGCCCAAAACATCAGTGCGGCTAGATAAAAAAGTTGTTTCATAATCAATTGCTACTCAAAATCTTTTCACGTTATGTTTTTATGGTGCGAGGCAATCAGGCCAAAGGCAATGTGCAACGAGGCCCTATCGATTGGCATTAATTGCAGTAAGACGACAGGCACGAAGATTATTCCGTGTGCTAAGCCTGCTTTCTAGAGCGTTGGCATTGAACCACTGTTTACCGCCTTGAACAACACTTTCCAGGCGTCAGCTGAAACCTCCATACGTATTTTGCGAGATAAGGGAACGTCTTTGCATGGTCAAGGCTGCTGTTTTCCTGGCATCACGCTTGCTCTCAAGCCTCTCATTGGTATTATTCGCTTTTATTTGCATGCAAAAGTATCAAAAAAATCAATACCCACCAAACATTTTGCAAAAAAAATATAAATAAAATTATAT
>CAJPTO010000295.1 GCA_905373605.1 uncultured Prevotella sp. | reverse complement strand
GCGTTTAAGGCTGCATGCGACTCAAAACAGGTGGCCGTGATGGTGCCAACAACGGTGCTGGCCTTCCAACATTTCAAGACTTTCAGCAAGCGATTGGAGAATTTGCCCGTAAGGGTAGACTACTTGTCGCGCGCCCGTTCGGCCAAACAAACCCGACAAGTGCTGGAAGACCTCGCCGCGGGCAAGATAGACATCATCATCGGCACGCACAAGCTCATCGGCAAAACCGTGAAATGGCACGACCTGGGCTTGCTCATCATCGACGAAGAGCAAAAGTTCGGTGTGTCTACAAAAGAAAAGCTGCGTACACTTAAAACCAATGTCGACACGCTCACCATGTCGGCAACGCCCATTCCGCGCACCTTGCAGTTCTCGTTGATGGGTGCACGCGACATGAGCGTGATGCGAACGCCGCCTCCAAACCGACATCCCATACACACAGAGATTGCCACTTTCGATGCTGCTTTCATCGCCGATGCCATTAATTTCGAAATGAGCCGCAACGGACAGGTGTACTTTGTGAACGACCGCATTGCAAATCTGCCCGAATTGGCCAACATCATACGCAAGTATGTGCCCGATTGCCGGGTGGTTATCGCGCATGGACAGATGAAGCCAGAGGACCTTGAGAACGCCCTCATCGACTTTATGAACCACGAATACGATGTGCTGCTCTCCACTTCGATTGTGGAGAACGGCATTGACATTGCCAATGCCAACACCATCATCGTGAACCATGCCCACAAAGTGGGGCTTAGCGACCTGCACCAGATGCGCGGACGCGTGGGCCGGAGCAACCGTAAGGCCTTCTGTTACTTGCTGGCACCACCCCTTTCTGCGCTTACGCCCGATGCACGCCGCCGTTTGGAAGCCCTTGAAACCTTCTCCGACTTGGGCAGCGGCTTCAACATCGCCATGCAAGACCTCGACATTCGTGGGGCTGGAAACCTGCTTGGGGCAGAACAAAGCGGATTTATGGAAGACTTGGGCTACGAAACCTACCAGAAAATTCTGTCGCAAGCCGTTACTGAACTGCGCAACGACGAGTTTGCCGAGCTGTATACAGAGCGCATTGAGCAAGGAGAAGACGTTGAAGCAGGGCAGTTTGTGGAAGATTGCGCGCTGGAAAGCGACTTGGAAATGTACTTCCCCGATAACTATGTGCCAGGAAGTAGCGAGCGCATGTTGCTCTATCGCGAGCTGGACAGCATCGAGAACGATGACGAGCTGGACGCTTATCGCCGCCGACTGGTAGACCGCTTTGGACCAGTTCCGCCGCAAGGCGAAGAGCTGATGCAGGTGGTGGCCTTGCGAAGAATAGGCAAACGCCTGGGTTGCGAAAAGATAATGCTGAAGCAAGGGCGCATGCTGATGCAGTTTGTTAGCAATCCCAACAGTGCTTACTATCGCTCGAAAGCCTTTGACAATGTGCTGACGTTCATTGCAAGCAACGCTCGCCGCTGCGACCTTAAGGAGATAAAAGGCCGACGGATGATGCACGTGGCCGCCGTTCCTACGGTGGGAGATGCCGTAAAGGTGTTGCGGGCCATTGAGAATAAACCACAAACCAAGGCTGAATAGGGACAAATGGCAGGGTGTGTCGGTTGGACTAGTCGGACAAATCAGACTAGTCTGGCCAGTCTGACTGCCCCGAAACGATGATTTTCCGAAAATCAAAACCATAACAAATAACCCCGGTGCATATTAGCTGCGCCAACAAACATCAGGAGGAAAAAGAAAATGACAATCAATCACAACAACAACGAACTAAACGGCGAGTTCGTGGCCTACGAAGGCGAAGAAAAACTGGGTTACATCAACTACGATTGGGTGGATGCCAACTGCTTTGCCATTATCCACACCGTGGTGTTGCCCGAGCATAAGGGCAAGGGCGTCGCCAAAATTTTGCTTGATGCGGCTGCCGATTACGCGCGTGCCAACAACAAGAAGATACAAGACGTGTGCTCGTTTGTCACCGCGCAGTTTGCCCGAAGCGACAAATACGATGTTGTTAAGGCTTGAAAAGCAGCCAAATGGCTTTGTGCTTGGCTTCTAATTCCTTGCTTCGAGCCAAGAAATATGTGCAACTTGTTTGCCTGCCAACGCGTGATAGTGCCAGTACCACGCGCTGGTAGCCCCACTACCACACACTGGTAGCGGCAGTACCACACACTGGTAGCCACACTACCACACGCTGGTAGCGACAGTACCAACGCGTTGGTACTGCGCTTTTAGCACAAAATCACCCTTTATTTGCGCTCTTCCAGCTTGCATTGAGCAGCTAAGAATACGCTTACTCTTTCTGTTTTCACACCTGTTTGCGCATTTACATCTTGCATACAAAGACATGATGCACTTAAAATCTACCTCCCGTTATCGTTAATTTTCGCCTTACGGCATACATTATTACAATATTTTTTCTATATTTGCACATTGTAAACATTACAATAGCAATGAACAAGAGAAACTTTTGGTATCGCGCGTTCGACCTTTACTATGATGGTTTCAGAAGCATGACGTTGGGAAAGAAGTTGTGGTTGGTGATTTTCATCAAGCTCTTCATCATGTTTGCCATCCTCAAGGTGTTTTTCTTCCCCAACTTTTTGAAGGTCAACGCGCCCAAGGGTGGGGAGGCCGACTACGTTAGCCGTACGCTCGACGAACGCCAGAAATAACACAAGCCGTGCGGACGCATGCTGACTGGCTGGACGCGAGCAGCAGAAACAACCAGCATCGCAAGCCAAACGCGCAACAGCGGAAAACAAATATCATAAAAATAAACTATGTTCAATCAACTATTTCTAGACATTTCAACCGGTACGGTAGACTGGTCGCGTGCGCAATTTGCGCTCACGGCCATGTACCATTGGCTCTTTGTGCCGCTAACGCTGGGGCTTGCCGTCATCATGGGCATTGCCGAAACCTGCTATTACCGCACGAAGAAGCAATTTTGGAAAGACGTGGCCCACTTTTGGCAAAAGCTTTTCGGCATCAACTTCGCTATGGGCGTGGCCACGGGCATCAT
>CAJPTO010000294.1 GCA_905373605.1 uncultured Prevotella sp. | reverse complement strand
TGGCGAAGCTTCGGCCTCTCTCAGCTCCGGAATGGCCTTGATGGCGTTGGCAACGCTCATCTTCATGCCGTCGGGCAGTTTGTCGGGAATAAGCTTGCACAGGTCGTTCACAATCTTCAACGGCACTTTTTCCACACGTCCAACGTCCTTAATCGAGTTTTTTGTGGCCATTGTTCCATAGGTAATGATGTGTGCCACCTTGTCGTGCCCATACTTATCTTCCACCCATTCCAGCACGCGTCCGCGTCCGTCGTCGTCGAAGTCGGTATCGATATCGGGCAACGAGATACGGTCGGGGTTGAGGAAGCGTTCGAAAAGCAAGTCATATTTGATGGGGTCAATCTTCGTAATGCCCAAACAATAGGCCACAACAGAGCCTGCGGCCGACCCACGACCAGGGCCAACCATCACGTCAAGTTCGTTTTGTGCCGTATTGATAAAGTCTTGCACGATGAGGAAGTAGCCGGGAAAGCCCATCGTTTTCATGATGTGCAGCTCGAAGTTCACGCGTTCGCGCACCTCGTCTGTCAGCGGTTCGCCATACAATCGCTTAGCTCCATCGTAGGCCAGCTTGGCCAAATAGTCGGCTTCGAACTTGATGCGGTAGAGTTTTTCGTATCCGCCCAGCTTCTTAATCTTGGCTTCGCCCTCCTCGGGAGGCAGCTGGTTTTGCCCGTTTTCATCGGAAGTGAACTCGTCGTACAGTTCTTTTTCCGAGAAGCGTTGCCGCCATTGTTCCTCCGTCCCGAAGTCTTCGGGAATGGGGAAGAAAGGCATGATGGGCGAATGGTCTATCGAATAGGTTTCCACCTTGTTGAGTATCTCCACCGTGTTGCGCATGGCTTGGGGCAGGTCGCCGAACACTTCGTTCATCTCTTCGCGCGTCTTGAACCATTCTTGCTTGGAATAGAGCATGCGCGAGGGGTCGTCCAGGTCCTTTCCTGTAGAAAGGCACAGCAGGTGGTCGTGTGCTTCGGCGTTCTCTTGGTCCACAAAGTGCGCATCGTTGGTGCAAACCACCTTGATGCCCAGCTCTTCTGCCATTTGCAACATCACCTTGTTGGCGCGCTGTTGCAAGGGAAAGGCTTCGCGGTTGGCGCGAACATAAGGGTCCTTCACCTCGTGCCTTTGCAGTTCCAGATAATAATCGTCACCGAAAACGCGATGATACCACTGTGCTGCTTCGCGTGCTCCCTCGATGTCGTCGCGCAAAATCTTGCGCGGAACTTCGCCCGCGATGCACGCCGAACAAACAATGAGGCCTTCATGATAGGTTTCCAAGTCCTCGCGGTCGGTGCGCGGGCGCATGTAATATCCGTCGACCCATGCGCGCGACACCAGTTTTATCAGGTTTTTATAACCCGTATAGTTCTTCGCCAACACGATAAGGTGGTAGCCACTCATGTCACCATTCTCTTTCACCTTATCCGTTTTGCGGTGTCTGGCCACATACATTTCGCACCCGATGATGGGTTTAAACTCGGGCAGTCCCTCCTCTTTGCGTTTGGCATTAACCTTTTTGCAGTAGTTAAAAAACTCTTTCGTGCCGAACATGTTTCCGTGGTCGGTCAGTGCCATGCCGCTCATGCCATTGGCAATGGCCTTGTCCACGAGTCGTTGTATGCTCGATTGGCCGTCGAGTATCGAATAATATGTGTGTACGTGAAGGTGAACGAAGTCTTCCATTTTGCTTTCTTGTCTCCTGACGAATTAATTTTCAGCATCAAAGTTACGCCAATTTATCGAGACGCGCAAGCGAAAGGCAAAAAAACACCCAACAATGCACACACGCGCAGCCACGGCTTACCATCCCCAACATCAGCAAGGACACCGCGCATCTCACCTGAATTTCGGGCAAGCACACGTCTTTTTACGTTAAATTTGCCTATTTCTCGCCCAAAGTTTGAAGAAAACGTTACACGAACTTGCCTAATGCGTTAAAAATCATTATCTTTGCATCCACATTAAACAGCAACTACCGCGAATGGTCAACAAAATAAAAAAACTGAAGAAGATTAGAATACATCGAGAAGGCACTGAAACACTGGTGCTTGGGTTCATTGTGCTTGCCGTTGTAGCCCCTCTTTTGTGGGTGTTTTTCGAGTGCAAGGCGGCCTTTTGGGCTTTCTTGGTGATATACGGCATCGCTTATGGCATTATCGTTAACTTCTTCCGTTGCCCCATCCGCATGTTTAATGGCGACACCGAGAAAGTGGTTGTGGCACCTGCCGACGGCAAAATCGTTGTTATTGAAGAGGTGGAAGAGAACACTTACTTCCACGATCGCCGCATCATGGTATCCATCTTCATGAGTCTTTTCAACGTTCACGCCAACTGGTTCCCCGTTGACGGCAAGGTAAAGAAGGTGGAACACAAGGATGGTAACTATCATAAGGCGTGGTTGCCCAAGGCAAGTGAAGAGAACGAGCATGCAGACATCGTGATTACAACGCCCGATGGCGTGGACATTCTCTGCCGGCAAATTGCTGGAGCAATGGCGCGCCGCATCGTTACTTACGCCAAACCTGGCGAAGACTGTTACATCGACGAGCATCTGGGCTTCATCAAGCTGGGTTCGCGCGTGGATGTTTTCCTGCCTTTGGGCACAGAAATATGTGTCAAGATGGGCCAACTCACCACTGGCGACCAAACGATCTTGGCGAAACTGAAATAAAAGGAGTCCCCAAATGGCCAACAACATCACGCGACATATACCCAACACCATTACTTGCTGCAACCTCATTTCGGGCTGCATTGCCACCATATGCGCCATTTATGGCAGCCTTTGGCATGCCCTACTCTTCATCGTTATCGGTGCAGTTTTCGACTTTTTCGACGGCATGTCGGCGCGCTTGCTGCACGTATCTTCACCCATAGGCAAAGAACTCGACTCGCTTGCCGACGTCATCACCTTTGGCCTTGCCCCCTCCACCATGCTTTTCCACGAGCTTTTCGCCTTGGAATATCCCTTTGGCAATGCCGTTTCGTGTCAGGTCTTGTCTTACGTGCCATACGTTGCATTTGTCATGACAGCCTTTTCTGCCCTCCGTTTGGCC
>CAJPTO010000293.1 GCA_905373605.1 uncultured Prevotella sp. | reverse complement strand
TAACTATTTGTGTTACAAAGTGTTGCGAAATGTTTGCAAATATTTTGTGTTTGCAATTGGCGTTTTCTTTTTAATATACCTCCTGCGCTCTATTTTCGTCGTTTCTCCTTTGCTCATGTTGCTCCTTTAATGTCTGTGTGTGCGATTACAACTGCTGTTTGGATTGGGCGATGGTGAAAACTCATTGCATTGCTAACGAATGTTAAACCTTCTTTATAATTGACGTTTTGTTATATGTTGATGTCTTAATTTTAAAAAATATGGTTAACTTTGCAGGCAGAAACGCCCTGAACCATGTAGGCAAACCGATGCGCCGACAATGGTGCATGCATGCCAATGTTGCACAAATAACAGCGGCTGACCATGCAAATGCATGATATGCTAAGGCCATGTGCGGGCAAGCCGACGGCATGGTGCGAGGGTGGCAGGGCAAAATGAAACACGAAACAATATCATTATAAAACATAACATTAAAGAAACATCATGAGAAAAGGTTTGTTGGCCATACTTCTGTGTCTGGCTTTTGGGCTGGATGTAGGCGCGAAACTGAAGGTGACAACGGCTGCAGACGGCACTTTGGTGCTTACGCTAGCGCAACAAGGCGACCTGAACCAAGAGTTTAGCGAGGAGAGTTATTCTGTTTTCCGTGCTACAGCCTTGCTGCAACCCCATTTGCACGCACCAAAGATCAAGGTGGTGACGGCCGAAGGGGCTAGGATGTCTGTGGAAGACATGGAAAGGCTTTGCGGAAGGGCCGATGCTGAGAACAATTTTCCCAACCTCAAGTATCTGGATTTGGAGGATGCACAGCTGCTCAATGAGGAGTCGATAACCCGTTTGCACTTCGTAGACAAGCTCAAGACGGTGATATTGCCGCGTACCCTCACAAGCATCCCCCAATGGTGCTTTACGGGCTACAGCTGCAAAATAGAACATGTGGTTGTTCCCGACAATCCCGAACGCAGCGTTTCTGTGGGTACGCAGGCTTTCGGACCTACATTGCGGAGCATCAAACTGGGCGACGTTGCCCCCAACGGCAACAGCCGCTTGGAACAACAATGCTTCCAAAACTGCAAACAGCTGGGGCTGGTGCAGTTTGGCAGTGGCTGGAAATCCATTGGCGTGCAAGCGTTCTATGGTTGCACGGCGTTGAAAGCGCTCACCTTGTCGGAAGGTGTTCAGCACATTGAAGACGGCGCATTCCAAGGCACTGCCATCGAGGCGATACGCTTGCCCAACAGCCTACACGAGATTAGGGCGGGAGCTTTTTATTGCGAACACCTCAAGACAATCACCATCCCCGAGGGCGTTAAGCTCATCAAGGCGCAGGCTTTCCAGCATTGCAAGGCCCTCACTGATGTGTATGTGCTGGGCAACGACACCAAAGCCGAGAACCAAGCCTTCGACATCGATGCCATCAGCCGCGTGAACTATGTGAAGCCTGCCGCAGGAGGCCCCGTAACCCGAGCCAACTTTCGCCGTCCGGGTGGCGCACCGTTAGCCATGTTGCACTTCCCCAATGCGGCTAAAGCCAAGTATCTCAATCCCGCTTTGACGGCACTTGGCGGCCCAACGGCTAATGTTCAGGGCGAGAACGGCGCATTCTGGCCAACCAAGGAGGCGGGCAAGTTCACTTCGTGTAACGGCGAATACGCCGGCTGGCACAACTTCGCGCTCACTGCCGACCATAATGTGGCAGACGAAACATGGGCAGACTCCATCCGCGTGCAAAACAAATGGTACAGCCTGTGCTTCCCTTTCGACATGACCGAACAGCAGCTTAAGAGTGCCTACGGCGCGGAAGTGCGCGTGATGGAGTTTTCGGAAGTGAAGTGGGCATGGGAAAACGAGAAGCACAAACGCAAGGTTGTTACCCTCTTGTTTCAGAAACCCGTCAACGAAACTAAGGCGCATCATCCCTATATGATACGTCCTGCCACGCGTAAAGTGAAGGTGGGAGAATCGAAAAACGTTATTGTGGGCATCAAGAAACAGCCCGAAAGCATGGCTAGCTTGGAGAAAGTGACCCAAAAGGCAGACGGCGTGACCTATACTTTCGTGGGCAACTACGAACGCAACCGCCACTTGCAACAACGCTCCTATTATTATTACTCGGGCGACAACGAAAGCGTTTACAAGAACGGGTTCTACTGGTGGGCAAAGGCCAACGCTGGTGTTTGGACACCATACACGGCTTGTGTGCTGGTGTCGAGCGACATCGGGGCGGGGGCAAGGGCCGAAACGGTGTTCCTTGAAGCTGCCGAAGCGGACGTGTTGACGGACATTGAGGACGTAAAGGCTGGCACGGCAACCACCTACAATGCCACAATGAACAAGGTGTTTAGCCTTAACGGGCAACAAGTGGGCACCATTGCCGACTTGGATGCGCTGCCGAAGGGTATCTATCTGGTGAACGGAAGAAAACTTATGGTGAAGTGATGTGCGTGCACTAGCCTCAGTGGCGGCGTGCCATGTGGCCAAATCGCAAATGGTTTGGCCACGTGTGCTGCGCGCACTTGGAAAACTACCGACAACGAAGAATAAACTACTGGACATATTAAAGATTACAATAATGATGAAGAAAAAGTACATTGCCCCAACGGCAATGGTGGTAACGCTCGCGCCAGAATACCAACTGTGTGCAGGCTCTGGTAAGGGTGGCTACGATATCGGCGGCGATACAGGTGGAATAGGTGAAGGAGGACCGGGCATTTCGGGCGCAAAAGGCCTTGAGGCGGATGTGGAATGGGAGGAATGACAACCCTCCTGCTTCGGGCCAATCTTTACAGTGGTTGCCGACATGTGTAAAAGGCTGTTGGCCGTTCTGCAGGTTGCCGTCATGGAAGGATTTAGACCTCGAAAGCCAAAGGGCATCATCAGCAAATGCTAGCCAAAGAAGTCATCTTGGCTTCAGGGCTGACGCATTACTTATTCTTTGCGTTACTATGTATCAATAAACTGCTCTAACATGAAGAATTGCGTCCACTACCGCGGTAGTTGAACCAATCCGCCCTCATTACGATAAAACAATGTGCAAAAGGAGTTGATCCTTATCCCGAACTGGCGTATA
>CAJPTO010000292.1 GCA_905373605.1 uncultured Prevotella sp. | reverse complement strand
GCCTTGAACATGGCTTCATCACCGCTTATGCGCAACACTCTGACGTGGAAGACTACGCCGAAATGTTCGCTACTTACATCACCAGCACACCCGAAAAGTGGGAGGGATGGATGCAAATTGCAGAAAAGGCTGGACAAAGAAAGAACCTTGAAGCCAAACTGCAGAATGTGCGCACCTACATGAACGAATATTGGAAGATAGACATCGACCAGCTGCGCAAGGTTTACCAACGCAGGGAAAACGACATCGTCAATAAAAAAATCGTGTTGACAGACATTTCCCTTTAACAACTTAACGCTTACAACAATGAAAAGATTTCGTTATCAACATATATTCGCACTGCTGGCACTTTGCTTCACCCTTGGGTTGCAATCGTGCCTCAAAGACCAGGCCGACATATTCGACAAAGCATCTTCACTGCGACTGCAAGAGTATATGGATAAAACCCAAGAAACGCTCGCCAGTGCACCAAACGGGTGGGTGCTCGATGTCTACCCCATCGAGAGCCAAGCCATTGGTGGCTTTGCATACACTTTGAAGTTCGACAAGGAAAAGTGCGAAGTGCGAACCATGATGTACAAAGACAGCGTCAAAACATCTTATTATAAGATGACGGCAGAAGTGGGATCTGCTATATCGTTCGACACTTACAACTGGCTGATGCACTATTTTTCCAACCCCTCGTTCCAAAACATCGAGGCTTTCAGGGGAGATTTCATCTTTGTGGTCGACAGCCTTTCAGACAATCTCATCAAAGTGCATGGCGCACGCACCAAAAACGTGATGTACCTGCGAAAGCTGGAAGTGCCGGCTGAAGAATACATCCAAAACACCGCCGCATTCAAGACCGCATTCACGAAAAAGGAACTCTGGGCTTTCAAGGGAAACGAAGAAGGAAAGGACTTCGATGCAGAAATTGACCCCTTCACACAGCACATTACCATCAACAACGACGGGCAGCTTTCAACCACGGCCATCGCATTCACCGACAAAGGCGTACGCACATACAAGCCCGTGAAGATTGGAAACAGCATGGTAGACGAACTGGTGTTCAACCAGGATGCCAACAACTTCGTGGCAAAAAGAAACGACAACACCATTCTTACCTGCCAGGCAGAGCAACCCACCTGGATGAAAGAGTTCTTTGCCCTCAAGGGTAACTACATCCTGCATGCCAAATACAAGCAAAACGGAAGGGATTATGAAGCTGAAATTGACGTTGAGCTTAATCCTAACAGCGATTACACGGGTTACACCATGTCGGGACTTGTGAAAGACTACGAGGTCAAGGCCGTTTTCGACAGGCAAACGCGCACTTTGGGCTTCCTGCCACAATTCATCATGACATTAGACAATGGTATAAGGCTCGCCATGTTCAGCTACAGTAAGGACAAAGGTGCCGTGGGATACGACAAAGAGCAGATTAACGTGGCCTGGGACAACGAACGCAAAAACCTGCTCTTCAAACCCACCAACATTAATGGCGAGACATACACCGGATGGATCATGGTGGCCATCAACAGCAACAACCAACTTGCGCTCGCCAGCAATTACCAAGCCGCCAGCCCATACCTCTTCGGAAGGGCGTTTGCTTCGTTAGACCAGTTGATTTCACTCGAAAGAGACGAATAGTAACACGTAAAGATTAGTCAAGATGAAAAATTTTATCAATATGCTCTTTGCCACAGTGGCTATCTTTGCTCTTGTGGCCTGCAATGGGGATGATAACGTGGGCCGAACTTTCAGCTACCAGCCCGTAGGCATAGAGAGTGCAAACCTCTCGTTCACCGATTCGCCCAATAAGGGGCAAGTGGTTGTCAAGCCTGGATACGTCATCACAAACGTCGCTTCGTCTAACGATTGGTGCAAAGCTGAATTCAACGGAAACACCGTTACGGTTGAAGTGCTGCAAAACACTGCCCTTACCACACGCGTGGCCGACTTAACTATCAACACCCAAAATGGCAACATCACTTTGCCCGTGCAGCAGCAGGGCTTGCCCACATTCACCGTCGATGGTGGCGAAGAACTCGAACTAGATTATAATGACACCACACTAACCCTCAACTATAAGCACATCGAGGGTATCAAGGTGGCCACTCATGTGCTCACGGGAGGTAACTGGATACAGGCTAGCGCAAACAATGGTGTCATCACCCTCAGCGTCAAAGCCAACAACACGCCACTCGAACGCACGGGCACCATCAGGGTTGTATCGGGAGAAACAAGGGCTTCGCGCGAACTGGTCATCACCCTCAAGCAAGACTGGGACGTGAACACACAAGTGATGGGACAATGGCAACTGTCCTACTTCGAGAAGTACGACACCACTGGCATCTCTCGAAAAACATTGGATTGCGCTTTCACTGCCGACTCGATACACATCGACTTCGACAACGATGGCAAACTGGCTTTCAAATACACCAAAAAGATGGATA
Source organism: uncultured Prevotella sp. (assembly GCA_905373605.1). GTDB lineage: Bacteria > Bacteroidota > Bacteroidia > Bacteroidales > Bacteroidaceae > Prevotella. The sequence goes on along the minus strand of CAJPTO010000292.1, from coordinate 658 downwards.
AGCCCTATGCGCTCATCATTAAAGGATCGCAAAGGTGCGGGGGAAAAATCAATAATGCCACTCCTTATCTGTATCTCGCCGCAGACAGCACCAAGACATGGACTGGAAAGAATGAGAACACCACCACACTTACCGCCAACTTTGTGCGCAACCAAAACAACAAACTCAGCGCAACGCCGCGGGGATTTACCATAGACGACCCCAGACAACGCTTAACCAGCTTCGGCATCGTCACTTTCGACAATGCTCCCGCCACTGGCTTCCCTACCACAGACGAAGGAAGGAAGAAGTATGTCGACTTGTATTTCCCTGTTTTCATCAAGAAATGAGATAGCGGAAAAAACTAACTTTACTTTTGCTTAGCGCATGCCTTAACTAGAGAGAGCATCACTAGCCAAGCCCATGCCAACGCTCAACATGGTTCGAGCGGTGTGCATGGGCTTTTTTCATTCTCCACGAACTCACGTCTAACATCTACCCCCCCTTCAATCCTTTGTGCATTGGCTCATTATTTGCATCTCATCCAACCTATCGCCCAAACGCCACACACAAATCTTCGTGCAGCATGCCGCATTATGCTACGAAAAAGCAATATTTTCGCACAAAATCTATCATTTAGGTCTAAGTAATTGGCTATGAACAGCCTTATGAGTTATGA
>CAJPTO010000291.1 GCA_905373605.1 uncultured Prevotella sp. | reverse complement strand
AATGTTAGCCGAAGCAGGCGATGCCAACGCCCTTTTGCATGCCCGAACTCATTTCACGCCCTACCCCATCCCCCTCACGAAAGACGAAACGCAGACCGACAACCAAACGGGCATATACACTTATTGGTTTGATGTGTTTGGGAAAGGCATATCAAACAACCGCAAAGAGGGTTTCATGCCCACCGCCAAACAAGCTGAACCGCCTTCGTGGAGCATCGCCATACACCGCGACAACGTGAGAACCAACGGTGGTGCGGTGCTAGAAACCAACTATACGTCGATGGATCAGCTACCCCCAAACAGCGCACAGTTTACCGGAGCCACGTTCAAAGCCGACGAATGGAGCGAAAACGAGGTGTGGGCCGACCAATCGCAGATGCTCAACAGCCTTATCGGATGCCAAGGCATCAACATCAACCGCACACTTTCTTCGTGGTTGCGACTGGAAATTCCGCCTATGCCACCTGCTTTTAAGCACAACAACCACGTATTTATCGTGAAACTAAACAACGGCAAATGCGTGGCCCTGCAACTGGAAAGCTACATCAACCCTGCAACAGGCACAAAGTGTTTCCTCACCATTAATTATCGGTATCCGTATTAGATGAGGAGATAATTTGAGGAGTTAAGGAGTTATGGAGTAAAGGAGCTAACTCCTCAAAAAAGCTCCTTAACTCCTCAACTTAACTCTTCAAATAACTCCTTAACCCCTCAACTTAACTCCTCATATATAAATGTTTCACCGCACACTTGCCTTTTCGGCATTCCTCATATCGCACATCGCTGCAACAGCAGCTGTTCCTACCGACACGCTTAGTCGCGCCATCGACCTCTCACAGGTTGTGGTGACAGGCACACGAAGCCCAAAACTGCTGGCTAAAACGCCCGTTCTTACACGCGTTATCACCCGAAGCGACATCGAAAAGGCCGATGCCACCAACCTTCGCGACCTACTGCAAACGTCAATGCCCGGCATCGAGTTCTCGTATGCCATGAACCAACAGACACACTTGAACTTCGCTGGCTTCGGCGGACAAAGCATTCTCATACTCGTTGACGGCGAACGACTGGCAGGAGAAACGATGGACGACGTTGACTTCACCCGTCTTTGCATGGACAACGTGGAGAGAATTGAGATTGTACGCGGTGCAGCCTCAGCACTTTACGGCTCTAATGCCGCAGGAGGTGTCATCAACATCATCACCCGAAACGCTACACAACCCTTTAAGCTAAACCTCAACGCGCGAGTGGCACGGCACAACGAATGGCGACAAGGAATGAACCTGCAACTCAAAGGAGGAAAATGGGCAAACAACTTGGCCATTAACCATACGTCAATAGACAACTACGATGTGCACAACGGACCTTCGCCGCTATCGCGAGTGGTATCAACAATCTATGGTGACAAGACGTGGAATGCCAACGAACAAGTGTCGTTCAAACCACGCAAAGAACTGCAACTTACTGGGCGCGCCGGGTACTTCTTCCGCGAAACAACGCGAACAATAGACACACCCGAACGATACAGAGACTTCTCTGGAGGACTGCGAGCATTGTGGCAACCCACTGACAAGCAACATCTGGAGCTGTCTTATTCGTTCGACCAGTACGACAAGTCTTCCTTCCTGCAACCCCTGCACCTCGACATACGCTCTTACTCGAACGTACAAAACGCCTTTCGACTGCTCTACACGCTGAACTTGCGACAAGGCGACGTGTTCTCTGCCGGTGCCGACTATCTGCACGATTGGCTACTGAACCCCAATCTCGAAGGAAGAACACGCAAACAACGCTCGTGTGACGTGTTTGCACAATACGACTTGAACCTCTCTGAGGCGTGGGAAGTGGTTGGCGCACTGCGTTTCGACCACTTTTCAGACCATTCCAAGGCACGCCTAACACCCAAACTAAGCATCCGCCACACACCTCTTGCACACCTTAACCTGCGATTGGGCTATGGCATGGGCTTCCGTTCGCCCACGCTGAAAGAGAAGTATTACAACTTCGACATGGCTGGCATATGGCTCGTAACGGGCAATCCAGACCTGAAAGCCGAAGTGAGCCACAACTTCAACCTCTCGGCCGAATACTCTCGCCTGCGCTATATCTTCACACTTAGCGGCCATTACAATCTGGTGAGCGACAAAATTGCCACTGGCGCACCTTTCTTCGCCGCACCTTCCGACCCTCTTCCACATCTTCCATACATCAACCTGGCGCGCTATGCCGTGTTGGGACTGGAGGCTACGGCGAAAGGAAAGTGGAAAAACGGCATGTCCGCACAGCTTTCGTACAACTTCACACACGAACGACTGCCAGAAGACAAACAAGGTAACCAACTGAACAACCAATATCTGCCGGCCCGCAAACATGCCTTAACGGCACATTGGGACTATGATCACCGCTTCAACAAAACTTATCGCCTGGCCATTAACGTAGACGGCCGACTGCTTTCTTCGGTAGACAATGTGGAATATGCCGACTACTACGACCTTTCGAAAGGCACCAACACCATCCATTATCCCACATACACCATGTGGAAAGTGTCGGCCGTACAGCAGTTTGGCAGTTTTTTCACCCTCACGCTCTCGGTAGACAACGTGCTTAACTATCGTCCCGAGTATCATTACCTGAATACGCCACTCACCGATGGTGCTAACTTCATGGTGGGAGCTGCGATAAACCTGTAAAAAAGTTTTTAAGGGGAAAAGATGTGGAAAGGTGAAAAGAAGCCTCACCCCCAACCCCTCTCCAAGGGGAGAGGGGAGTGAAATGCTTTGTGCCTTTCGTGCTAAAAGACTTTTAAAGGGGAAAGGGTGAAAAGATGAAAAGGTGAAAAGGGGAAAGATTGAAAAGGTGAAAAGATGGCTAACGCCCATTGTGCAACTTGCTTGTCCTTAACCTATGTTCTTCTGTTCTTCTGTCAAAAACGCATGTGTTTATGTCAACAAAGAAAAGTAACTATTCAGCGATAACCGATATATACAGTGCATATCAATTTATCAAACCTTAAATAGTCGTCCCTTAAAAATTCATATCACATTGATTTGTAGTTAATTATCCTCTTTTTTATTTGTGTGTTTCTGCAATTTTTTGTACCTTTACAATATAAAACT
>CAJPTO010000290.1 GCA_905373605.1 uncultured Prevotella sp. | reverse complement strand
GTTCGCGCCTACGAGATGCTCGACAACAAGAATGCGGCTTACAAAGCCCTGAAACAGCTCTGCGACGAACATCCAAACGATGTGAACTACCGGCTGATGCTGGGTAATTGGCTGATGCAAAACCAAAAGGAAACGGCGGCACACAAGATTTTCACCGACGTGCTGGCCGAAGACCCCGACAACAGCTTCGCGCAAGCTTCGCTCTACGACTACTATCGCGCCAAAAACGATGAGGTCATGGCCACGAAACTGCGCGACAAAATGCTTATCAGCTCCAAGACTGAGGGCGAAACGAAAATATCGATTATGCGACAGGTGGTGCAAGAAAACGAAAGGGAGGGCGGTGACAGCACCAAAGTGCTTGCACTCTTCGACAGAATAATTGCCGCAAACCCGTCGGATGCCGACATGGCAGAGCTCAAAGCCGCCTACATGTCGGTGAAAAAGATGCCCGACAGCCTTGTTAACGTGGCCTTGCAGCACGTCTTGACCATCGCTCCCGACAACACGGGGGCGCGCCTTCAGCTCATTCAGAGCCTTTGGAAAAAAGAGAAGTGGGACGACATACTGGCCCTTTGCAAGCCCGCACAAGCCTATAACCCCGATGAGATGGTGTTTTATTATTTCGAAGGCATGGCCTGCTATCAGAAAGACTTGAAAGACCAGGCCCTAGACGCTTTCCGAAGGGGAGTGACGCAAATCAATGCCAACAGCAACAAAGACTTCGTCTCCGACTTTTATGCGCTGATGGGAGAAATTCTCTATCAAAAGAAATTGTACAAAGAGGCGTTCGCATCCTACGACAGCTGCCTACAATGGAAACCAGACAACGTTGAATGCCTCAACAATTACGCTTATTACCTGGGCGAACAGGGTAAAGACCTCGACAAGGCCGAGGCCATGAGCTACCGAACGATTAAGGAGCAGCCCAACAATGGCACCTTCCTTGACACCTATGCTTGGCTCCTGTTCCTCAAAAAACGATATGCCGAGGCACAAGTATACATCGACCAGGCGCTTAAGAACGACTCCAACAGCATCAAAAGCAAGGTGGTGGTGGAACATGCTGGCGACATTCACGCCATGAATGGCGACACGGAAAAGGCCATCGAATATTGGAAAACGGCTCTGCAACTGGGTGCCGACAAGGCTACCATCAACAGAAAGATAAAAATGAAAAAGCCAATTGAAGGCAACAAAAAGTAATATATACCACAAAAACATAGGGTTATGATGAAGAAAAAAACAACAATGACATGCACTTTCAACGTGCTGCCACACATAAAAGACTTAAAGAAAGCCGCTGGAATGGCTAGTCTGGCACTTGCCGTTACGTTGTCGCCACTGCTTTGGACTTCGTGCAAGACCAAGTCGGCCGTTACCTCAAGCAGTTCTTCCGCAACCAACAAGGCTGCACGCGATCGCGAGGTGCTTGCCAACAACCAGTTGGCTTTCATGCAACGCGTTAACGACAACCAGGTGTACGCCAAAAACATCGTGGGAAACATCTCGCTCAACGTCAAAGGGGCAGGAAAAGACATCACTGTGCCAGGGCAGCTGCGCATGCGCAAAGACGAAGTGATACGCTTGCAGGCATTTGTGCCGCTCCTCGGTACCGAAGTGGGGCGAATTGAGTTCACCCCTGAGTATGTTCTTGTGATTGACCGCATTCACAAAGAGTACATCAAGGCCGACTATACGCAGATGGACTTCCTCAAAAAGAACGGACTGAACTTCTATAGCTTGCAAGCCTTGTTTTGGAACCAGCTGCTCTTGCCCGACCGTCCCCGCATCACCGACAGCGACCTCAACCAGTTTAGCGTCACTTTCAGCGGCAGCTCCAGCAACCCTGTAACCTATTCGGCCGGCAATTTCACCTATTCGTGGCTCGCAGATGCCGACAATGGGCGCATACGGCAAGCCGACATCAGCTATCAAGCACCTGCACATGGCTCTTCGAAGCTCACGTGGAAGTACAACGACTTCAAATCGGTGGGCGTGAAGATGTTCCCCGCATCGCAAGTGTTCACCATGAGCTCGACAGCTGTTAAAGGCGGACAAACACTACAAGTGAGCATTAAGATGAACGATGTGAAAACAGACGAGAAATGGGACGCACATTCCACGGTGTCGCCTAAATATAAGCGCGTGAAGGCACAGGATGTCTTCAACAAAATACTCAACATGTAAATGAAACAACTCCTCATCATCCTCCTTGCCCTTGCGGTGGCCGCCCCACTCGGTGCGCAAAAAAAGCGTTCCGACAAGAAAGCGCACCCTGTTGCCAAAACCAACAAGCGCACAAGTGCACAAACTAAGGGCACGGCTAAAGCTAAAGGCACGCAACCTGGGAAGAAGAACGCCAAGGCGGCCACCAAAACCCAAACAAAGAAGGCTGCTAAGGGCAACAGCAAAGGCTCTAAACCTGGCAACAAGCGCACAAAGGCTTCGTACAGCAAAAGTTCGCAGCCCATAACGAGCAAGGCCATCAAGGGATTGCAAGGGCAAAGGGAGGCCATAAAGAAGAAAATCCAACAACAACAGGCTGCTCTGATAGCCAATCAGGCCGACGTGAAGAAGCGATTGCAAGAACTGATGGTCATCAACAGCGAGATTGGAGAACGCCAAAAGAACATCGACGACATCCAAAAAGACATCAAACACATTGAAGGAAACATCGGCATTCTGAACTCGCAGTTGGAAACACTGGAGCAACAACTGGCCGACAGAAAGGCAAAGTACATCCGTTCCGTGCGTTACATGGCGCGGCACCGCTCCGTGCAAGACAAGTTGATGTTTGTCTTCTCGGCCAAGAGCTTGGCACAGGTGTATCGCCGCATGCGATTTGTGCGAGAATATGCTGCATACCAAAAGGCACAAGGCGAGATGGTTAAGGCCAAACAGCAGCAGGTGAACGAGAAACACATTCAGCTGGAAGAGGTGAAGGGACAAAAGAACACCTTATTATATAAAGGAAGAAAGGAGCATGCCGCCCTGCAAACCAAACAGGGCGAACAACAAAAGGCTGTTGACGGACTGCAGCGACAACAAAAAACCATTCAGGCCGTAATAGCCGAACAACAAAAGAAAGATGCCGCGCTGAACGCCGAAATAGACCGATTCATTGCCATTGAGGTGGAAA
>CAJPTO010000289.1 GCA_905373605.1 uncultured Prevotella sp. | reverse complement strand
CGACTAAAAGAGTAAGCGAAAGATGCCAGATAAAAGCAAAAAGACAGCAAAGAGCAAAATGATAAAAAGGAAATGGACTCTTGCGTGGAATTTTTAGAACCTGCCTTTATGTCGGCATTAACGTTTTCCCATCAGCCTGAGCAGTTCTTTAAACTCGTTGGGCAAGAAGTCGTGCCCACTTGCCAGTGCTTGGCGCAACATCCTAACGGTTATCACCACCACATACACCGTACCGCCCAGCATCACGACCATCATCACAAAGGGGTTGAAAGGCATGAAGCCCGAGAAGAAAAGAACGAAGTAGAGCATTTCGATGGCCACGAACAGCGAAATGGCATCGAAAAAGGCGGGTGTCGGCAACACCATGTGGTCTTTAACCTGGTCTGTCAGCAACAGCATCTTCGCTTTTTTCTGGGCTAGCTTCCTGACGGCCAAGCGGCAAGCGGCGTAAACCACCACACTAATGGTGGGAAAAGCCAAAAGAAAGAGCGACGGCATCGAACCATCGCGCTGCGGTTGGTTCGTGGGTGGGCCCAGAATGCCGTAGTCTGGCGTCACCCTGCTTACTATCATCACTGTAACCAGTGCAACAATCGCATTGACAGCGATGAGTATCTGTGTCAACTGGTTGTTAAAACAGGCCTTTTTCATCTTCTTCTGCGCGTATATTTATGGTCGATGCGGTTTAGGGTGCTCATTATCTAATGGCTAATGGGCGCGTTCTTCTCCTTTCCCCGCATCTGTTTTATAAACGCGAACACGACATTAGCTGCACATACCATCATCACAACCAGCATAATGAACGGGTTGAAAGGAACGATGCCCGAGAAGAAAAGCACGATGTATAGCAATGTGCCCGCAACGCTTGTCGAAAGAGCATCGAAAAGGCTGCGTGTTGGCGGAGGTACAATTCCTAATAGCGGGTTCAGGGGCTGTAGTTGGTTCATCTTTGCTTGCCAATCCTTATTAGCGTGCGAGCGATTGATGAAGTAAATCACAAGTGCAATAACTGGAAACGCCAAAAGCATGAGCGAGGGCAATTGGATGTCGCCCTGTGTTGGGTCTAATGGTTCGCCCATCATGTCGAAGTTTGGTGTTATCGTGCGTTTAGTCAGCACGGTAACAAGCACAATAATTACGTTTGCCGCAACGAAAATCAATGCCAACAGGCTGTTAAAACTGGTCTTTTTCATGTTATGAAACTTTGTATTTCTAAGTACGACATGCACTAAGCACCTTCCAACAGCAAGCGAAAGCAGGCTGTCCAGAAGCAGGAATGCAGCGAAAGCAATTGTTAAATCGAACGTTAACGCTAAGTCACCCTCCCCTTGCCAACTCGTTAACTTGTTAACTCGTCAGCTAACAAACCGTTTCTTTCCACGTTGCGTTATGCCGTATTGGCCTTGTTTTCGCGAAAACTTTTCACAAACCCGTAAGCAACATAGGCCACACATGCCACAGCCAAAACCGCTAAGACATACAAGTTAAGGGGAATGATGCCCGATAAGAAAAGCACTGCGTAAAGGAAAAAAGCCGCTGCGCTCACATCAAGTGCCCCAGTGCCGGTGTAAACCTTCGCCGCAAATTTCTCATCAGCGGACAGTTCTGCAGGTTTTTCGACAGACTTCTTACGTAGTTTTATATAAGCAGGAAGGAAATTAAGCAACAGCATCAGGTTGATAGGCACAATTACCGCCAAAAGGAAGAACGAAGGTAGTTCGGAAGTTCCCCCCGTACTATACTGCGACTGCTCAAGCACAGACAAATCTGGATGCACCGTGTTGCTAGTAAGCACCGCAACAAGCGCAATAAGGTCGGTGACAGCAACGAAGAGCAGTGCCAATCGGAAGTTAAGACTGAGTCTTTTCATGTCACAGGTATTTAAAATCGCTTACATTGCGATGGTTATTTCCAAAACAAGTTGCGCCGTTCTTCCCCCATTATGCAATGCAACATCATGCTTAGCGGCGGCGCGAATGTCATTTGCAAATATACGACAAATTTATTTCACAGCCAAGGATATGAAAAAGAAATGTGGTAACGCATCAACCATTCGTCAGCCTGCGCCGTAAAGTGATGTAAAAAAATGCCAAAAAGGCCACCAACAATACCACAATGAGTGGCACCAAGGTTAAAAACCCAGCTGCACAAAGGGTGACATAGAGCAAAAGACCCGTTATGCAGGGCGAAAGCACGCTGAAATATTGGCGAAGAAATTGTGCGTTTTGTTCCGTTTTCGGCGTTTCGACGTTTTGTTGGATGCCGAAAGGGTCGCTTATTGCCTTGCGCAACAAGGCGTAAAGGGCTGCCGAGACCAGGGGCAAGAACAATATCAGGTAGCTCATCCCACTGACGGTTTGCACATGCAATGTGCCCCAATGGATGATTATTGTGTCATTATTGAACGTTGCATAAAGAGCAACGCCCAAGGTTGCTGCCAAAAACAGCAGTGAAAGCAGGTTGTTTGCCGATTGTCTATTCATCTCTGTAGGCGTTATTAGTTGGTATTCATAAGTCTTCATGCTGTGCCGCACAGCTAAGGTGCAGGCGTTGGCCGCTTGCCGAAGTCGTGCAGGGGCACTTCCGAGTGCATGATGCAAAGTTAGCAAAAGCAGATAATACTGCCAAACTTTGCGAAAGAAAAAAGTTACAGGCGCGAAATGCGGCCCATTGCCTGTAGCTGCCTCGCCTACCACAAAAAAAACGTGACGGTGTTTCATCACATCGCCACGTCAACAACTAATCTTATCGCTAAATCCAGGCTTTTCATTTCAGCCTGTTCATAATCTATAACACACTCTCTAAGCCTAGTTTCCTTTGTTGTAATTTGTTCGCCTGCACCAGGCAACAGGCATTCGGTGGCAGGTTATGCGCCGTATATAGCCTTGTTCTATGCGTTTCAAAACCTTGTTTTGTATCGCTCCGTTGGGGCTAAAAAAGGCGGCGACCCAATGATTAGGCCACCGCCCCACGTTTTTAACCTGATTATACGCAGCATGGTGTAACCCTAAAGCAGCGTATGCAGTAGGCTATTTCTAGCTCGTCTTTTGTTTCTGGTGCTTATTTCTTGTAGCTCTTATCCAAGAAAGCCACAAGCATCCAGACATTTTTCTCTTGTCCTTCGAGGAAACCATCCATCAGTCCCACC
>CAJPTO010000288.1 GCA_905373605.1 uncultured Prevotella sp. | reverse complement strand
GTTGGCATAATCACGGGTTCTTAACCCGAACTGGCGTATTTCTATATTGAACCATCACTATGCGGTTGTTGGCATAACGATGAATTTTTATTCCGAACAGCCTTAGAATGTGCGGAAGCATTGGTGAAGGAAAGGATAAAACACAATTTCTTGGGCAACAGAAATACTGAAGCGGCAAACAAAAAACGGGAGTCTTTTTTATGCGACTCCCGTTGTTGTTTGCACCAACCAACAGCTATTTGTCGTTGAGTTTAAAGGTCATCACCTTGGGTAGCTTCACCCATTTTCGGTCCACCACAATCTTAATGGCACTGCCCCCCAGTTGCTTAAGCGTGTAGGTACTGTCGTTTTTCTTTTCCAATACGGCCTCCAAGTCCTCGCTACCATAATCGTTGATGATGGACAGGTGGGCTTCCTTGCCCTTTTTTAGGTTGACATCAGTGATAAGCCACAGTCGCGAGTCGCGTTTCGAACCAAGATAACCGGGCAATTTGCCGAATATTTCTTGTCCACGCGGCACCACATCCTTATCGTGGAAGTTGATGCGCAGGTACACCAAGTACTCCTTATTAAAAAGGTAACCCTTGAAGTCGTTCTTTTCTTGCGCGCAAGCCACTTGGCCGAAGATGGCCAGAATGACGGTAATAAAAAGCTGTTTCATGCTTCACACTCCTTTCATTGTCAAAGATATCCTGTTTCGTTTGGTGTCAACCTCCACCACTTTCACCTGAACATGCTGGTGAAGCTTCACCACTTCGGCGGGATCGGCCACATATCGGTTGGCCAGTTGCGACACATGCACCAGCCCATCCTGATGAACGCCCACGTCTACAAAGGCACCAAACTTGGTGATGTTGGTGACAATGCCCGGCAAAATCATGCCCTGCACAAGGTCGTTTATTGCGTGCACCCGCTCATCGAACGAAAATTCCTCAAGGTCTTCTCGTGGGTCGCGACCCGGTTTCACCAGTTCGGCCACGATGTCGGTGAGGGTTGGCATGCCCACTTCGGCCGTTACGTATTTGCTTAGCGGTATTTGGTTAATCTTTTCGGTGTTCCCGATGATTTGTCCAACAGAGCATCCCATGTCTTTAGCCATCGTTTCTACCACTGCATATCGTTCAGGATGCACCGCACTGTTGTCCAAAGGGTTCTTTGCACCGTCAACCCGCAAAAATCCCGCACACTGTTCGAAGGCCGAAGGCCCAAGCCTAGGCACCTTTTTCAATTGCGCGCGCGAGGTGAAGGCACCGTTTTCGCGGCGGTATTCCACGATGTTCTTCGCCAAGGTGGGGCCAAGGCCGCTGATGTAGGTCAGCAAATGCACGCTTGCCGTGTTGACATTCACGCCAACAAGGTTTACACAACTCTCCACCGTTGTGTCTAAGCTCTTCTTCAACTTGCTTTGGTCCACATCGTGTTGGTATTGTCCCACGCCGATACTCTTCGGGTCTATCTTCACCAGTTCGGCCAAAGGGTCCATCAATCGCCTGCCAATAGACACCGCACCGCGCACCGTAACATCCTCATAGGGAAACTCATCGCGTGCCGTCTTCGATGCCGAATACACCGATGCCCCGTCTTCGCTCACCACATATACGGTTATTCGCGGTGCAGAATTGTTGCCTGCCTGCCGCAAGATGTCGGCCGTTTCGCGGCTGGCGGTGCCGTTTCCCACGGCGATGGCCTCTACCTTGAAGCGTGCGACAATCTTTTCAAACTGCATTTTGGCCGATTGCTCGTTGCCGCGCGGCGTAAACGGATACACAACATCATGATGCAGCAAGTTGCCTTGCGCATCTAGGCACACCACTTTGCAGCCCGTTCGGATGCCAGGGTCTACCCCCATCACGCGTTTTTGGCCCAATGGAGCGGCAAGAAGCAGCTGGCGAAGGTTGAGCGAGAACACCCCAATGGCCTCTTCATCGGCCTTTTCTTTGCTCAGGGCAGCAAACTCATTCTCAACCGAAGGTTCAATAAGCCGCTTATAAGCATCGGCCACGGCCTCTTCCACCAGCTTGGCACACGCTCCGTGCCCCTTCACATAGTGGCGTTGCAGGCGTTGCGTAACCTCTTCGCCATCTATCGAGATGCTCACACGCAGAAAACCTTCGCTTTCTCCGCGCCTCATGGCCAGCAAACGATTGCCATTGCAACGGCGGAGCGGTTCAGAAAAGTCGAAATAGTCCGCGTATTTCTGTGCCCCTTCCTCGTCTTGCTTCGTCGCAACCACCTTTGACGAGATTGTTGCTTCGCGCTTAAAGGCGTTGCGCACTTGCTGTCTGCTTTGCTCGTTCTCGCTAATGGTTTCGGCAATGATGTCTTGTGCACCCTTGATGGCCGCCTCAACGTCTTTCACACTGCCTTTGACATAGGCCCTTGCTGCGTTTTGGGGGTTGTTTTCGCGTTGCAACAATATGGTTTGCGCCAAGGGTTCCAGTCCCATTTCGCGTGCCATTTGCGCACGTGTGCGGCGTTTGGGCTTGTAAGGCAGGTAAATGTCTTCGAGCGTAGCGCTGTCCCAGGTGCTGTCGATGCGGCTTTTCAGTTCGGGCGTAAGCTTCCCTAGCTCGTCAATGGTTTTGCAAATGGTTTCCTTGCGCTTAGTAAGTTCGGTAAGTTTGTCTTTCCATTGGGCGATGTTTGCTATCTGCACCTCGTCCAGTCCGCCCGTTTTCTCCTTACGATAACGGCTGATAAACGGGATGGTACAACCTTCGTCGAGCAGCGCGAGGGTATTTGCCACCTTGGTTTGGTTTAGTTCAAGGCTTGTGGCGATGATTTTTGCGTATTCGTTCATAGATGCAAAGGTACAAAAAAACGCTGTCCGCGTAAAACTGGACAGCGTTTTTAGTGATTTTTAGTGTAGGGATAGAGGTTCCTCTAAGGAATTAAGCTAAATGCTTAGGTGGTGTTAGCTCATCTTATTGTGAGTTGACAGAAGAGTAGAAGAATGTTTTCGTTGAGCCAAGATAACTTGTTAACTAGTCAATTCGTTTACTTGTCAACTAACAAACGAACAGATTATGGGTTATAAGCGTTTGCTTTGTTGTTGCTTTTCCCTGCTCCGTCTATTGTTTAAGATGCAATTCACAAGGCATTTCACTCCCCTCTCCCCTTGGAGAGGGGTTGGGGGTGAGGCTCCTTTTCAACTTTAAGA
>CAJPTO010000287.1 GCA_905373605.1 uncultured Prevotella sp. | reverse complement strand
GTTACAAGTTTAAGTTTGGCCGCGTATACGCCACTGCCACAGCAACGAAAATGCGATATATTGATTTCATCTTTGTTGTTCGTTTTTGGTTATTTGAATGTCAGTTGCAAGCCGATGTTGAATGTTCTCTGCAAGGGATAGCTCATACCTGCGCCGCCTCCCATCTCGGGATCCCATAGCTTAAAGGCAGAGAAGTTGACAAGGTTGCTGGCAGTGGCGTATACGCGGCCAAACTTAAACTTGTAACCCACCTCGATAGTCTTCAGTCGAAGGAATGCTGCATTGCGCAACCAGTGGGTGGAAGCCTGCATGTTGTTGTTGTTGTTATACTTAGTGAGCCTTGGGAAGCGCGCATTGGGGTTCTGATTGTCTTTTCCCCAATAGTCGTCGGCAATCCATTGCAACACGTTTCGCTTGGTTTGCGTTCCAAAAGGCTCGAAACCACTCATCATCAAGCTAACGTTGGCTTGACCTTGGAAGAAGAAAGAGAGATCCCATTTCTTGTAAGCTATAGACGGCCCGAAGCCATAAACGATTTCGGGAACAGAGGGATAGCCCAGCTGTACGCGGTCGTTGCCGTCTATTTTCCCATCATACTCGCCGTTTTGGTCGGGTTGGTCAACGTATTTCACATCGCCTGGTGCAATGGCGATGTTGCCTAATGTAGACTTAGGACTGTTGGCGATGTCGGCTTCATCAATGTAAAGACCATCGGCCACATAGCCCCAAAGTCCGTTTAGATGTTTGCCAACAGTGCGAAGTGCAGGGCGTGTGTCGGCCGCCTCATCATATTCAAGCACCTTGTTGCGTGCGAAAGTGAACGTTCCCCGGAATTCCACCGAGAGGTCTTTCGTTATATTCTTGCCATAGTCTACGGCTAGGTCCACACCCCAGTTCTTTACCTTGGCCAAGTTGCCGTAAATCTCTGATTTTGCCGTACCAAAATAGTTGGGTATCGAACCTTTTTTCTGGAAGATGTGGTCGCGAATCTCGCGGAAGGCGTCAACAGTAAGCTTGATGTCCATCACGTTGATGTCGAATCCCACGTTAAGCTTATGCCCCACTTCCCAAGTAAGGTTGGTATTCTCGAAACGTTTGAAGATAGGGCCAGATAGTCTGCGGCTTTGGCTGCCGTAACCAGTGGTAAACTCCGGGCTTTTGTTTAGCTCAACGATGGCTTGGTAGGCAAAACGTTCGGCCCCCACTTGGTCGTTACCCACCAATCCGTAAGAAGCACGTAGCTTGAGTTGCTGTATGGTGTTCTTCAGCGAAGCAAAGAAAGGCTCTTCGCTTACGTTCCATCCCAACGAAACAGAGGGGAAGAAGCCCCAGCGATGGCCTTTGGCAAAGCTTTCGGAACCGTTGTAGCCAGCATTAACCTCTATCATGTAGCGGTATTTATAGTCGTATGAAAGCCGAGCTGCAAGTCCCATGCGGCGTTTGGGAAGCGAGGCGAGGAAGTTATCCGAAGAGTTGACGTTCGAGTTGTATTCGTCGATGTTGAACAAGGCCATACCGCTCAACGTGTGGTCGCCAAAGGTGCGGTTATAGTCAACATAGGCTTGGAAATAATAGCGGCGGTCGCCTGATGTGTGGAAATAGTTGTTAAGAAGATACTTCTCGGGCGTGCCGCCAATGGGTTCAACGGTCATGTCGTAGCCGCCTTCTGCTGTGGGATTGGCGGCATAATCAGTGAGCTGGTAGCGGTTATAGTTTTGAACCCTGAACTTATTGTTGCTGGTCCAGTTCTTGAAAGAGAACAAAGCCTTGAACGAAAGTCCCTTGGTGATGAAGTCTAGCTTTTGATCGTAGTTGAGGTTGGCTACAACCGTACTCGAAAAGTCGTCTCGATACCCAGTTGTTGCATCCGCCATTGGGTTGGATGGGTTGGAACTACCGGCCAACAAACCACCCCAACGATACCAATCATCGCCTGCACTGGGGTACATAATGGGGAAGTCCACGGGGTTTGCACCCATGATGGCATCAAACACGTTCTTTGTTCCGCCGCCATCCTTGTTGGTTAGCATGCCGTGCATGTTGGTTAGCTGCACGTTGAGGTGAAGCGACAGCTTGGAAGCCTTAGAGATGTTGAAGTCTACGTTGTTTTGGAAAGCATATTTCATGTAGCTGGTGCCGTTGTCGTAAGAGAAGTAGCGGCTCGACACGTCGCGAAGCATGCTTGTTTCGTGGCTGGCGTTGATGTTCATGAAGTAGGTTATCTTCGATGTGCCGCCGCGGACGTTGAAATTGGCGCGTTGGTTCCACGTCGCGCTCTTGAAAAGCTCGTGATACCAGTCTACATTGGGGTAAACGTAGGGGTTGCGGCCCTCTATTGTGCCTTGAATCTTATCGTCCGAGTAGAGTGGGTCGGCCAAATTCTGGCTCGTCACGGCCTCGTTGTACATGCGCATGAATGTAACGCCGTCTACGATTTTGGGAACTTTGGTTGGTGTGTTAATCCAACTCTCCACGCGAAGGCCGATAACGGGATGGTCCATGTCGGCACCCGACTTGGTTTTGATAATCAATACACCGTTAGCACCGCGTGTTCCGTACATGGCCGTTGCTGTTGCGTCTTTAAGCACCGAGAAACTTTCGATGATTTCGGGGTCGATGGCGTTCAAATCGCCTTGACTTATCTCCACGCCGTCCATAATAATAAGGGGAGATGTAGCTCCGCTCATGGTGGATACGCCGCGAACGAAGAAGTTTGCGCCATTGTTGCCGGGTTCGCCGCTGCGCTGATAGGCGATAACGCCCGAAAGTCGGCCGGCAAAGGCTGTGGAAAGGCTCGTTGCAGGCACTTTGAGGTCGCTGGGCCTTACGGTTTGGATGGAGCCTGTCACCGTTTCTTTCTTCTGGCCCGTACCGAAAGCCGTGATAACCGTGCCTTCGAGCATCTGTGCATGGTCTGAAAGGGTGATGGACATCACCTTCACATCGGTAACTTTGATTTTCTTTGTGGTGTAACCCAGATAAGAAACCTCGAGCGTTGCGCCTTTCGAAGCGCGGATTTCGAAGCGTCCGTCCACATCGGTGGTGGTTCCATCGGTGGTGCCTACCAATTTAACAGTGGCACCCACTAGCGGTTCGCCGGTGTTCGAGTCGGTTACTACGCCCACGATTTTCGGTGTCGAGCTGTTGTTTGCAGGCTTAAGTGCCGAAGCTAACTCACTGGGG
>CAJPTO010000286.1 GCA_905373605.1 uncultured Prevotella sp. | reverse complement strand
CTGTTTTCATCCGTTTGTAGTGTCTTTTAAGTCGCCCTTCTTGTAATGGGGGAACATGTTTTCTTGCATCCATTTGTTGGCATCGGCGGGCGACATCTTCCATCCGCTGCTGCAAGTGGAAACAATTTCGACAAGCGACGAGCCTTTACCGTTCATCGAAGCCTCGAATGCCTTTCGTATGGCGCGTTTTGCCTTGTTTATGGCCGCTACGGTGTCTACACTCTGTCGGCTTACAAAGCAAGTGCCCTCCAATTGCGCGGCAAGGCTCGTGATATCTATGGGATAGCCGTGCAATTCGGGCGTACGTCCCATCGGACACGTGGCAGTGGGCTGGTCGAGGAGCGTAGTAGCCGACATTTGTCCGCCCGTCATGCCGTAAATGGCATTGTTGACGAAGATGATGGTGATGTTGTCGCCGCGGTTCAGCGAGTGCAAGGTTTCGGCAGTGCCGATACAAGCCAGGTCGCCATCGCCTTGATAGGTGAACACCAGTCGGTCGGGCCATAGTCTTTTCACGCCAGCAGCCAGTGCCGGGGCGCGTCCGTGGGGTGCTTCCTGCCAGTCGATGTCGATGTAGCGGTAAGCAAACACTGCGCAACCAACAGGGCTGATGCCCACTGTTCGTTCCTGCATGCCCATCTCGGCAATCACTTCAGCGATGAGTTTGTGCACAACGCCGTGCGAACAGCCAGGGCAATAATGCATCGTAGTGTCGTTCAAGAGAGCCGGTTTGGCGTAAACGAGGTTCTCTGGGCTGATTATTTCTTTGGTCATTTCAGTTTCTCCTTTAACGCTTTAACAATCTCTTCGGGTTCTGGAACGATGCCGCCTTGTCGGCCGAAGTGTGCAACGGGCACCTTACCTTCCACGGCCAGCCGCACATCTTCCACCATCTGTCCTGCGTTCATCTCCACGACGAGCAGCCCTTTCTTGCCTTGAGCAAGGCTAGCCAGCTGCGTTTCGGGGAAAGGCCAAAGGGTTATTGGGCGGAAAAGGCCCACGCGTATGCCCTCTTCGCGTGCCAGCTCGATGGCTTTCTCGGCAACGCGCGCCGCACTTCCAAAGGCCACGAACACGTATTCGGCGTCATCGGTGTGCAATGTCTCGAAGCGCACCTCGTTCTTGCGTATCTCTTCGTACTTGGCTTGCAAGGCCTTGTTTCTTATTTCCATCATCTCGGGGCGCAATTCCAGCGAGGTGATGATGTTGGGTTGCCTTCCTGCGGTGCGTCCAGTGGATGCCCAGGGGCATTCTTCCAATATTTCAGCTTCGGTCCTGCGCGGCTTTTGTGGGGGGAGTACCACTTTCTCCATCATTTGCCCGATAAGTCCATCGCTCAATATCATTGTTGGGTTGCGATATTTAAAGGCCAGTGTCATGGCCAAGTCAACAAAGTCGGCCATTTCTTGCACCGAGTTGGGAGCAAGCACAATGAGATAGTAGTCGCCATTGCCTCCGCCGCGCGTACTTTGAAAGTAATCGCCCTGCGAAGGCTGTATTGTTCCAAGGCCAGGCCCACCACGTTGCACGTTAACGATGAGTCCTGGTATCTCTGCGCCCGCCATGTAGGATATTCCTTCTTGCATCAAGGCCACCCCCGGCGAGGAAGAAGAGGTCATAACCCTCTTTCCCGAGCCGCCGCCGCCGTAAAGCATGTTGATGGATGCCACTTCGCTTTCGGCTTGTAGCACCACCATGCCCGTTGTTTCCCACGGGCGGAGCTGGGCTAATGTTTCAATTATCTCGCTTTGAGGCGTTATTGGATAGCCGAAGTATCCGTCAATGCCGGCGCGAACAGCCGCATGGGCTATCGCTTCGTTACCTTTCATCAGTCTGACTTCACGTTCTGCCATCACTTTTCCTCCACTTTCATTCTATAAACAGTGATGCAGCCATCGGGACAAACCGTTCCGCAGGCAGCGCAGCCCACACATGCCTCGGCATTCTCAGCTTGGGCGTATGCGTATCCGCTTGCATTCACCTTCTTTCGGGCCAATTGCAACACATCATATGGGCAAGCCACAACGCATAAGTTGCATCCCTTGCACCTGTCGGTGTTGATTACTACGGCACCTTTCATCTTGTTCATACTATCAATTTATGGCTGCCACGGGGCAGTTTTTTGGTTGAGCCACCACCATTGCAAGCATTTTCGGGGCTTGTTTCATTCCCTGTGGTGGCATTTTATGGCCTGCAACGGCGGCGAAAGCCATTCGGCAGCACGTTGCAAGTTGTTTTTCAAGGATTAAGGGCATCCTTATCGTAGAAGTTTAAGATGCTGTTGAGCATCTCCCGCGCATGAACGGCGGGGCTTTCGGGGTCTAGTTCTATAGCCTCCGCATAACATTCCAACGCCTTTTGCCAATTTCCTTGCCGGCGATAGGCGTTGCCTTGTTCGTAATAGGCTTCACTATTCATCTTTAAATGCAGGGGCGAGCGCAGTGTCGGCCGCACTTGCCGCCCGTATGTCGTTTACTTATAAAATTCTTTCTTGCCAGCCGAGAGCGTATTCTTCATCAACGAGCAGATGGTCATTGGGCCAACGCCACCCGGAACGGGCGTGATGAACGAGCACTTGGGTGCAACCTCGTCGAACTTAACGTCGCCGCAGAGCCTGAAACCGCCCTTGCGCGAGGAGTCTTCCACGCGAGTGGTGCCCACATCGATAACCACAGCGCCCTCTTTCACCATGTCTGCCGTAACAAACTCGGGGCGACCGATGGCTGCCACGATGATGTCGGCCGCGCGACACTCGTCTTTAAGCGACGGCGAGTGCGAATGGCACACCGTAACCGTAGCGTCGCCGTATTGTTTTTGCATCATCAGCTGTGCCATAGGCTTGCCAACGATGTTGCTTCGGCCAAGCACAACGCACTTCTTACCCGACGTCTGTATGCCATAACGCTGCAAAAGGGTGAGGATACCCAGCGGAGTGGCCGAGATGAAACACGGCAAGCCGATGGCCATTCGGCCCACATTGATGGGGTGGAAGCCGTCTACATCCTTGCGATAATCCACAGCCTCGACGATTTTTTGCTCGTCGATGTGCTTGGGTAAGGGCAGTTGCACGATAAATCCGTCTACATCTGCATCCTTGTTAAGCTTGTCAACGCAGGCCAATAGTTCGGCTTCGGTAACGTCTTCCTCGAAACGGATGAGCGTAGACTTAAACCCACACTGCTCGCAAGCGATGACTTTGTTC
>CAJPTO010000285.1 GCA_905373605.1 uncultured Prevotella sp. | reverse complement strand
CATGTCGTATGTCTTGCGTTGGAAATAGCCAAACGAACCAGTAAGTCGGTTGTTCAGCGCGCCCCAATCGAGACCAATCTCCCATGTTCGGCTCTTTTCCCATGTTAGGGTTGATGAAACCAGGGCGGGGTCGTGTGCCCAGTTAGGCCTTTCGCCGTTAACAAGCCAGTTACCCCTTTGTCCTTCATACTTCATCACTTGGTAAAAAGGATAGAAGTTGTCGGTGTTCTGGTTGCCCAGTTGTCCCCATGAAGCACGCAACTTAAGGGTGTTGACATAATTTGTGAGCGGTTCCCAGAACTTTTCTTGTGCAATGTTCCATCCCAAGGAGAACGAGGGGAAGAGGTTCCAGCGGCGTTCGCGGATGAAACGCGACGATCCATCGTATCGCAAGTTGGCCTCAAAGAGGTAACGACCCATGTAATCGTAGTTCACGCGGCCAAAGAAACCGGCAGTCTTCCACATTTGGTATTCGCCGTTAGCCTTTGGATTGGCCGAGGTAGTGTTGAGTGTTGTCTGGCCTGTGATGATGCCATCCTGTTTCCCTGTCACGTTACGGTATCTGTACCATTCGCTTTGGTATCCAGCCATCACCTTGAAATTGTGGTCGCCCAGCGAGTGGCTGTACTCCGAATAGATGTTGGGATTGAAGTAATTGCTTTTGTAAGCATACTCTTGAACGCTCGAAACGTTGTTGTTAAGCACGCGTGGCTTGTTCAGCGCATCATAATAATAGGTGGTCAACCAGTCGGTATGCCTGAATGTATTTGTGGTGCGGTAGTTTAGCTCCACGTTGATGAGCCACCCCTTAAGCGGTGTTAGGCGCAGAGCAAACTGGTGAGCCAGAACATCGTCTTGCGTTTCGTATTGTCCGCCGTTCTTCAATTGCTCGATGCCCGATGGGCCAGTGTAGTGCCCATTGGGGTCGGTAACGGGGATAATCGGCCAGTAACGCACCATGTTATGGTAGAAAACGTCGTTGTCTTCCGACAAGAATGTGGGTGCAGAATAGTCGGTTCGCGCAAAGCGCATGTTGTACATCATGTTGGCCCAGTCGGTAAGTTTGGCGTTAATCTTGGCATTCACCGTGTAGCGGTTCTTCTTGTCGTCGCCATTGCGCAATATGCCGCCCTGCCCCAAGAAGTTTCCAGAGAAGTAATAAGCAATCTTATCATTTCCACCGTTAACGCTAATGGCGTGTTCTTGCGAGAAGCTGTTACCGAATTGCTCTTTCAGCCAGTCAGTGTTTCCCAGCGGCAAGAGGTCTGTGCTGTCCCATAGTTCCCATTCGTTTGAAGAGTTGGCGAACATCTTTCTCATGGAGGGGTCGGTTTGCGCACGCTTGATGTCGGCAAGCTTTTGGTCGGAGAACCAGCGTCCTGCACCCGAATTGATTTGTGCAGCGTTCATGTAGAGTGCCCACGAATAGGAATCGAGCATCTTAGGCATGTTGAGCGGCGAGTTAAATCGGAAGTTGTTATTGTAGTTCACCGCTGTTCGGCCTTCTTTTCCGCTTCGGGTGGTTACGAGGATAACACCACCAGCGGCCCTCGAACCATAAATAGACGAGGCCGAAGCGTCTTTAAGCACAGAGATGTTTTCGATGTCTTGTGGGTTAAGCGTGTTCAGGTCGCCTTCCATGCCATCGATGAGCACGAGGGGCGTAACCGACGAGCCTGCACCAATGGTACCTGTTCCACGGATGTTGAAACTCTTGTCTGAATTTAGAGCACCACCATGACTGCCTGTGCTGAAGTTCATGCCTGGCACAATGCCTTGCAGCGCATCTACCACGCTGTTGACAGGCCGTGCTGTTAGCTCTTTAGCACTAACGGTAGACACGGCACCCGTGAGGTTCACCTTTTTCTGTGTACCGAAGCCCACAACCACCACTTCACCGAGGTCGGTTGCCACTTGGCTCATCACGATGTCGATGGTGGTTCGGCCGTTAACGGGTACGCGTTGTGGCTTAAAGCCGATGTATTCAAACTGCAAGGTGGCGTTAGGTTCGCAATTAACTGTGTATTGGCCGTCTAGATTGGTCACGGTGCCACCTTTGACCCCGTCTTGCCTCACGGTTACGCCCATTAGTGGGTCGCCGTTGTCGTCTTTCACCGTTCCCGTCACCGTGACACTTTGTGCCCAAAGAGCAACGCTAGCCAGGGTTAGGAGCGCGGTTAGAAAGAACCTTAATCCAAGGGGATTGATTTTCTTTGTCATGTTCTGAAGTTTTTAGTTGTTGTATTACCTATCTTAACTGCGCGCAAAACAGCAGCCATAGTTCTGAATGGCGCGCATGGATGAACGGGAAGAGTGGTTGTTAGACATGTTGGTTCGTCTTAGTTGTTGTTTGTGATGTTGATTTACGCCTCGGGCAAAATTGTTATGGATGCGACCAAATGCCCAAAGGCCATAGCTTAATTCTGCCGCAAAAGTACGCTGTTAGCTGCAAACATTACAAAAAAAACAATTAAACTATGTTAATCTTTAGCTATCTAGGTGTTTGCTTTGGGCTGTGTGCGAGAACAAACAACAATGCTTCATAGCCACAAGAAGCAGAAATGCTGCAAAACAATGAAAAAGCGGTGTTCGAAATGACAGGGAAAGATTCCATCTGCAAGCCTTGTGTACATTACATGGCTTTTACTTGTCGCCTATCTCAGAAGCAAATGCGAGCTTCATAATTTTCCCTAAATGAAATGGCATGGTAGGCAAATCTTCGCCCAACATGCCCACAAAGGTTAACCAAAACGCACTGCAACACCACGACATTTCGTATAAAAAAACGCAAAATATGGCCAAACTTAGCTGATGAGGAGATAAGAATGCGATTGTGACCACCGCACATAACACTGTCATTCACTACATTTGGTTGGCGTCTGGCAGTTACCGGCAAGGCGACTAGCAATTGCCAAACAAGTAGAAACCAACAACTTTATGTGCAGCATTTCGCATAATTAAACCCCAAAAGCACAAATTCGCCATTTCTAAATAACATTGAAGTAATCTTTACTTTTTCCTTACCCCCCAATCTCACTCTGTTTTATTTACAAACATCATTCGTCGCTACACACAATTCTAGCATTTTCCAAGGCTCTTAAACCAGCAAAAAGCATGTGCCGTCTTGTCTTTCAAATGTCCATTAGATAAACATGCGAGCATAAAATGATGCATTTTGCATCATTTAGCTTCGCTAGATTGTTTCCATTGTGCCTTTTCTGGTC
>CAJPTO010000284.1 GCA_905373605.1 uncultured Prevotella sp. | reverse complement strand
TGAAAAACGCATGCAAAATGCACAAAATGGTAGAAGCGGAAAGTGGGTAAGGGGGACAATCTAGAGAAGCAAAACGCGGCAAAATGCTGTATGTTGCTTCCTCGTTTCAACAAAAAGGTCATTCGGGGGCAAGGAAAACACATGCTTTTTGAGCCTTAATTCCTTCATTTTTTTCTAGAACGGGAAGCGGAGAAGATGGTGTTTTGTAAAGTAACTCGTAAGTAGTCGGGAGGATGTAGTAAGGAGGGGGTAGTAAGTAGGGGGTAGTAAGTAGGGAGTAGAAGTAGTAGGGAGGAAGTAGTAAGGAGGATGTGGTAAGGAGGATGTAGTAAGTAGGGGGTAGTAAGTAGGAAGTAGAAGTAGTAGGGAGTAGAAGTAGTCGGGAGGAAGTAGTAAGGAGGGTGTAGTAAGTAGGTGGATCAAGGAGTAAGTAGTAAGGAGTAAGTAGGCAGGAGATGTTGGTAATCGTTACAGCAATAAAAAGGCGTAAGCCTTGTATCACGACAAAGCTTACGCCAAAATCAGAGAGTTATGTAATGCAGGTTTAGTCTTCCCACGGTTTATAATCCTTCAAACCCCAAGCAGACTCCTCTTCGAAGTTGTCTTCTTTGGCATCGGGATCTCCGCCCACTTCATCGTCTCCAGCTTGAGGTAACGACACTTGATACATGACAGAAGCGGCCTTCAACGCTATTATCTCTGCCATTGGCTTTTGGTATGTTTTGTAACGTTTCATTTTACTATCACTTTTTTACCGTTGTGGATATACACACCCTTTGTGGGCTTACTAATTCTGCGGCCGCTAAGGTCGTAATAAGGTTCGTTGGTGTCGGGAGTGTTGTTGCCGTCGACATTAATATCCTCGATACCCGTCGTTTCGTTCTCGTCGAAGAGCAGTGTTAGTTTAGCTCCACCAGGCACGTTGATGTTGATGTATGCCTTGTGCAGGCCAATGGTTAGCTTGCCTTCGTTTTTGAATTGCTGTGCCTGCGACACGCGGAAAGCCTTGCCTTTGCTCACATAGAAGTTGGTGTTGCCGTCTTCGGTGGCCGTAATGTCTTTGGCGTTCACCGTAACGGGCTTCAAGATGTTTGCTGCGGCATAGCTCCATTGGTCGTCTTCGCCAATGCGGTAATAGAAATCTGCGGGTTGTGTTCCCTCGGCAGCGTAAAGCACCACGCCGGTGTTGGCCGGTACATACAGGCCGTCTTTAGAGATGTCGCCGCCCCTGTAGATGCTTTGCATGCGTATGATGGAGGCTCCCACCTTCTCGCCAGAGGTGAAGGCGATAACCTTCGGGCTGTTCTTGCCCACGTTCCAGAACATGCGTGTGCCGTTGTCGTCTACATCGCCAAAGTCTACGTCGAACTCGCGGCTGAATGTACCGAATCTGTTAGCTACTGCGAAAGCTGCCGTTCCATCGCCCTTGATGCGATAGTCGATGGCTTGGGCATAGTCGGGCCATGCCGTTTTGTAACCATTAAGCTTCGATTTCTTCACGTAGATTTTCTGTTGGCAAGCGCCTGTGCCTGCTGTTCCGCGGAAGAACTCGCTGAAAGGAGCTTGGAGCGAGAAGTAATTGCGCGACAAGCTTGTTGCCGGCGTGTTGCCAGTGAACACCACTTGGTTGATGGTGGTGCTTACGGGTCGGATGTTGTTTGTTGGGTCGCGTTGGGTTTTGGTAACGAAAGCCATAGCCCCGACATAGTCTACATCTGCATTCACCACCACTTCTTTGATGTTGGCGTTGGCATTTTCGAAGGCATAGTCGCCGATGAGCCCCACTTTATACGTGGTGGCGTTTGCGCCTTCATTGTAAACAATGGTCTTAGGCAGCACAAACGTCTTCACGTTGGCTGTTGTCGACAGGAAGTCTACCGTTGTTGTGGAGGTGGGAATGTATTCGTCTGTGGCCACATTGGTGCCTTCGGCCTTGACGGTGAACGAGGGTTTGAGTGTAAATTTTTTCCAGAATGGGTCTGCTTGATATTGTGCTAATAGGCTTTTGCGCACATACACGGTGATGTGTTGCGCGGCGTTGTCTGCTGCAACGGTGCCATCGTCGAACGACATGGTGTTGGTGCCTTGGTCGATGCTACTGGAAGGTATCATCTGGTCGCAAAGCAGCGTAATGGTTTTCAACGCCGGGTTCAGTCCGAAGGCGCGTTTGCCGATGGTGTTCACCTTAGCCGGGATTACCACATTGGTGAAGTTGGCGTTGCCCTCGTAGAAGGCGAAGTCGCCAATGCGCGTGATAGATGGCGGCAGCAGCGTGAAGTCGGTACGTGCTTTGCCAGGAGGGAATATCACCAGTGTGTTCTTGTCTTTGCTCAGCAAGATGCCTTGCACGCTAGAGTAAGCTGGGTTTGCAGGGTCCACATCGATGTTTGCCAGCTTGGTGTCGAACTTAAATGCCTCGGGATTGATGCTGGTGCAAGTAGCAGGCACCACAACGCGTTCCAGCACATTGCAGTTTTTGAACGCCTCTTTGCCGATAAGCTTCACGCTTGCAGGTATCTTGATGCTCTTGATGCCGCTGTTGGCGAATGCGCCTTGCGAGAAAGTGATAACGGCAATGTTGTCGTCGAAGGTTACCGTTTCCATGGCCGGCGTGTTGCCGAAGGCGTTATCACCAATGTTGGTGACAGAAGCAGGGAAGTGGAACGCTTTCAGTTTTTGCTTGTCGGCAAAAGCATTCGATCCGATGTTCTCCAGCTTGCAGCTGCCCAAGAAGTTGAAGTTGGTGAGGTTTTCGCAAGCTACAAAAGCATTCGATAATATTGCCTTAAGCTGCGAGCCATCAGGAACGTTCACCGTTTCCAATTTCGAACATCCGCTAAACCCGTGACCTAAATAAACCAACGATTTCGGCAGCGTTACCTCCTTAAGATTGTTACACCACAGAAATTCCCTATTATTTAAGGACGTTATCTGTGAGGGCTCTTCAAACGTGAGCGATTTTATAGCTGTTCTGCGGAAAGCTTCATAGCCAATATAGGTAATTCTCGAAGGAATGGTGAGCTGTGTTATCTTTGCTCGCAAGAAAGCTTGCTTGCCAACTTGTGTTACGCTGGCAGGAAGGGTATATTCCCCTACGCGTGCCATGGGGTAAGCCAGCACCATCGTCTTGTTCTTATCGAACAACACACCATACTGGTCTGATGAATAGTTGGGGTTGTCGGGGTCTACCACAAACTTTTCTAATCGCCAAAACATCGTGAATGCACCTTCGCCGATGGAAGTGAGCGTCTTTGGGATGCGTATTTCCTTG
>CAJPTO010000283.1 GCA_905373605.1 uncultured Prevotella sp. | reverse complement strand
GGGAAGCTCGCCTTGAGCCCTTCAGCGATGGGAAGTTTCAGTTTTTTTCGAAGTTCCCTAATATGATTTGTATGTTAGGCATCAAGGTGTTTTAAAACTCTTTATGTAGGAAAAATGTGTTAAAGGCAATTGTCCATTGCCTTGGGATGGTACAGCCACCCGGTATGAATGTATAAGCAGGAGCCACAAGGCTGCGTATGTAATTGCTAAAGACAGACGGACGAACATGGATGTTTATTTCTTTTTTTCCGTTTTTGGCTTTTTCTTCTTTCGGTTGGTTATACCGAAGAGGTCTTTCCATCCGTTAAAGTCTTTTTTGAGTATCAGTCCGATGCCTTGTGTGTTCAAGCTGTTGCGTGTGAAGTATCGGTCGTTGGTTTGGTTGTACATCTTGATGGCCATGCTGCCGCTAGGGAAGAGCAGGTAGCGGATGTCAAAGTCGCCGATGAAACTCTTGGTTGTGTTCACGTTGTCGCGATAGCCAAACTGTCCATTTATCAGCAGTCGGTTGTTAAGTAGCCGTCCACTGAGCAGTCCTTCGTATTCGGCGTTTCCCCATCCATCATCACCAGTGGCGATGTTTGCCCCAAAGTTCCAGTTGGTGTTGTTGATAACCGTACCCAACACGTTGTTGAGTTGCTGGCTAAGGGTGCTGCTAAGAAGGCTTTGCATGGCAAGCGACGTTCGGCTTTGCGCATTTGCGTCGCTTATTTCGGCGTTGTTGCGCCCCTGCGTGTAGAAGCGTCCCACGGCAAGCAGGTAAAGCACCTGTTGGTTCATCTCTTCTTCGCCATTGATAAGGCTGTAAATCATCTGTTTGGCGTTGGAGTTGACGGTGGGCAAGTCGAGGTCGAACGACACTTTTGGGGCATTTGGCGTTCCGGCAATGTTCATCAAGCAGTTAACACGTATGGTGTTGTTCGAGAAACTTCGGCCTAGGTTGAGGTCAGAAAGGCTCACGCCATTGGCCGTATAGATGGCTTTCATGTTGAGTCGTGCATTGTATGGGTCGCCATTGAAGGCGATGGCACTGCCCTGTTCGAACGTGAAGTCTTTCTTGATGACGTTTTGTATGGTGAGTTTATATACGCCGTGGTCAATGACATAATTGCCGAACATGTCAAACCCACCTTTATTATAATAGGTGGCCCTTATCACACCGTTGCCATTTAGCGAGATATAGTCGCCGCTTTGTCGGTCCATGATGAGGCGAATGTTGGCATCGGGTGTGCAGTTCACCAAGAAATTAAGGTGTACATCGGTGGGAATGTCGGGCGCGGGAGTGTCGTTGTGCTGTGGGTTCTCGGATGTGTTGCGTTGCTCTTGTTGCTCTTCGGCAGTGAGAAGTGCGTTAGCACCCCAATGTATAAACGAACTGTTGTTGACAGTTTGTGGGCTAGCCACGTTGTAAACGAGCATCGAGTTGCGGTTCGGCGTAGCGTCAATATCTATATTCACTTCGCCACTTCGCCCCTTGATATTGCAGTTTCCCGTTGCGTAGATTGTTCCGTAGAAGGTGTTGTCGCCAAAACTCTTTGTGTCATAAACCTGCAGGTTGTTGGCCCTTACGCTAAGGCTGTAGCTTAGGTTGGTAAGGTGTTCGTGCCTTATTTCACCGCTAAGTGTGCCAATGTTTCCGTTTCGGTCAGTAAAGCGGCAGGCGTTGAGGTCTATTCTGTTAGGAACGAAGCGCACGGTGTCGTTGGTAAGCGTGTAAACGGTGTTCAAAGGTGTCATGGTGAAGTTGCCGTTGGCCACCAATTGCCCCGTGAGGTTGATGCTGCTTAACGGGCCCGATAGTCGTACTTCGCCGTTGGCATGAGCCTTAACGCCGTGCATGAAACTCTTACAGAAGGCTTCCATGAAGGCAATGTTGGTGTTGTTTGCCCTGATGGCCAGGTCGATGTTGTTTCGTTTGGGCGACACATAGCCGTTGATGAAGGTGTTGGTGTTCAGTCCGTCGTTGGCAATGGCGTCTATTTCCACGTTTCCTTTGTCGTTGTTGTACTTCACTTGGGCAACGAGCGTACCCATGTCGCCCGCTTCGAAGGTGAAATCGTTCACGCGGAGGTTGGCATAGGCATCGGGATTGGTGAAAAGTGTCTTTACAACAGCCGTTCCCGTGGCGCGCCCACCGAACTCGACGGAGTGGAAATTGACGAGGTTGAGGATGTAGCTAACATCAACATCCTTTAGTTCTACTATGAGCGAGTCGTGCGTATTGGTCGTAGCAACGCCGTCGATGGCAATGAGTTGACTGCCACGTTCAACGGCGAACTTGTCGAATTGCACGCGGTTTTTGCTGTAAGTAACCTGTGAAGGCTTCACTTCCCATAGGGCATTGCCCACAGTGATGTTCGAATGTAGGAACGAAGCTTGGGCAGTGGCTTGCCCTTCGTTGTTCTTAAAGAAGGTAGTTTGCCACTTCAGCTGCCCCCTAAGCAAGGGCTTGCGCAAGTTGTCGAACGACACTATGGTAGCAATCTTGTTGTCGGCTGCCGCGGCTTTCACGTTACACCAAATCCTTTTCCCGTTTTGTGCCACGCTTGTAGCCTGCAGTGAAAGTCTCAAGGTGTCGTCGGGTGTGGTGTTTATGCTCACTTCGCCCCCTTCGATGTGCCGTCCGTCGTAAGTGAAACGTGATGCCTTTAGGTTCATGCTCATCGTCTTTTGCGCATCGTTCATGCTTGCGGCGAAGTGAACGGGTTGCTCGATGTTCAGCGGAATGTTGAAGATGTGTTGCAACCACTGGGTGTTCTCGATGTTGGCACTGATGGTGAAGTTGTTTGTTTGTGCATTCGTTACCTTTGGTAGCCCGGGCATTGTGGGCACTTTGCTTCCAACAAGGTTGATTAAGCTCTGTGCCAGTGTGTTGTAGTCGTACTTGCCCGTGAGCAAAATGTTTCCGAAATCGCTGTTAACAGCCAACGAATGCTGATAATTGCTGTTGGTAACGTCTACAGATATGGCATCGAGCTTATAGTTTTTCGTGTCAGACACCATCGAAAATCGGTCTAACTGCACCCTTCCATTGGCTGTGTTGAGCGAGTTTCCCTTGATGTCGGCCATCAAGGCAAAGCTGAACTGGGTGTTGGACCATTGTCTCGTTAAGCTAAGTGCTGCTGGATTAAAGTTGTTCACCTCTGCTTTGATCTTGGCAAAGGGTTGCTTTGATGCAAGGTTGAACTGCCCCTGTAGGTCGAAATCCACGTTTGGGTCTTTGATGTTGAGTTTTCCGTCGAATGTTCCGTTGTCCCATTCGCCGTCAATGTCAATGTTCTTA
>CAJPTO010000282.1 GCA_905373605.1 uncultured Prevotella sp. | reverse complement strand
AGTTAAGCGTGTCGGGGCGGGCGTCTTCAAACAGTCCGGCGGCCAACTTTGTTCGCAAAACGTTGGCCGCGGCACTATCAATGAGGGCGGCATTGAGCGCACCTTCGACCACCATCTGCTTGGCCGTGCGATAATAGTCGCTGCCCGCTTCGAGGTCTATGCCCGCCTCGATGGCCTGTTGTGCAGCTTCGGGCTCGGTGTCGGCCGTGTGATGGAAGTAGCGTAGCATGGGAACGGAACCCCAATCGCTGTAGACATAGCCGCGGAAGTGCAGGCTGTCGCGCAGCAAACGGCGCATGAAGAAGGGCGAAGAAGTGATGGCTTCGTTGTCGTATGCGCTGTAAGCGTTCATCACCGAGCCGGGAAGTGTGCGCCCGATGACGTGGGCAAAGAGGCGAACATATACATCGAGCAACTCTCTAGGGCCGCCTTTAACGGATGCAAGGTTGAGTCCGCCTTGCGGAGTGCCGTGCGCAACGAAGTGTTTCAGCGTGGGAATGCAGCCCTCTTTCTGGATGCCTTGGGCGTAGGCCAGCCCCATTTGCGCCACCAGCAATCGGTCTTCGCCGAACGTTTCTTCCACACGGCCCCAGCGAAGCTCGCGTGCGAGGTCGAGATCGGGCGCAAGCACCTGCCTTGCACCTATGGCGCGCATCTCTCGGGCCACGTGTTGTGCCATGTTTTGCACGAGCGTGGGGTTGAATGTTGCGCCTTGTGCAATGGCTTGTGGAAAGATGGTGCAGCCGTCTTGCACAGCCCCGTGTATGCCTTCTAGCACGGGTATGAGCGGAATGTGCAGGCGTGTGCTGTCCAAGGCGTGGCGTTGGATGGTGGCAACGGCGGCGAGATATTGCGCGGAAGAGTAGGGGAAGGCTTCGAAACAGCCGAAACTGAGTCCGCCGGTGTGGTTGTCGCGCAGCTTGGAGAGGTTAAGCTGGCCATTGTCGTTATAGTGTTTGGCGTGTATGTGGCGCATTTGTGCCAACTTTTCGTCGAGCGTCATTCGCGGAAGCAGGTCGGCAAGGCGCGTTTCCACGTCAAGGCTGGCGTTGAGATAGGGCGGAACGATGGTCTGCAACACACGTTTTGCCATGCTCACGGCATCGCCTTGTGGCGTGGTGTTGATGGGTTGGGGGGTGTTGGCCCATCGTTTTTCCATCTCAAAGAAGTTGATGGTGGGCGGATTTCCCGTTTCGATGCTTGCTTTCAAGCCACTGAAGAAGGCTCTCCAGCGCGGAAGATAATAGGTGGCGAGCATGCCAGCCCACTCTTTGTTGGCATAATCGTGCACCTTTGTGGTGGGGTCGTCGGGTCCCCAATAGGTTATCAGGGTCTGTGCGTTGCGCAAGCACAGCTGTCGGTCGGCTTCTGTGGGGGCGTATTGCGTGGCTTGTTGCAGCCTGTTGCCCAAGAGGAAGTGGCGATTGGTTAGCAAAAGACTGTCTTGCAGCGTGATGAGGCTTTCGAAACGGCTTGTGGCCAGCTGCAATTGCTCGGCGTTCTTCGCCTTGTAAGCCTTTACGATGTCGGCATATGCCGTTCGGGCGTAGTTGGCGAGGGCCTGTCGGGCCAGGTCAACGAGGTCGTATTGGTAGGTTTCGCTGTTTTTTAGTTCGGGTGCTGCCCGTAAGAAGAGGCCTAGGGCGCGGTAAAGGTCAGCCGGATTGTATTGCATTTGCTTGGGTCCCCATGTCGAAACGCTGGTGACATGCAGCGAGGGACGTGCGCAAAACACCGATTCGAACGTGCCTTCGCCCTTAATGGCAAACTCGCCATACACCGACTTGAGCATCATTCGCCACGCATCGCGCAGACATGTGGGCACATGGCCGTAGCGAGAAGTAAGGTATTGCACCAGCATGGAGTCGACATCGGGCGTGGTGTTGTGCCAAGCGGTGTTCAAAGCAAGGTGGTAAACCACGGGGTTTGTGCCTATTCCTTCGGGCAAAATGCCGATGCCTTGCATCACACTGTCTACAGACAGGTTGATGGCACGGTGCGGTTCGGCCACAACAACGGGCAGTTGTCCGCCCATATCGGTTTTCCCACCGAAGTGATTGACGCTTCCCCAGAGCCAAGGTGTGCCTCCAAACTCGTCGGACATCTCCCATGAGGCGGCTATTTCCCCACTGAGGTTGATGAGCAGCGTGTGGCGTTTGTCGAGTGCTTGGAGCAATTGTGGCGACGGATTTTTGTTCCAGCCCTGCAAAACCCATTTGGCGCGTGGGAAGAAATGCAACATCTGTGCTTGCACTTGCGCGGCCACACGGCCCACATCAACGCCAGTGGTGACGCCCCCTTCGTGGAAAAGGTCGCCGCCAAGAAACTCAAAGTCGGTGCCGAGAAGGCGTTTCAGACTTTCGTAATAGGCCTTTGCCACTTGCTGGAACACGCCATCATCGCCGGGAAGCAACACGGCAGGCCGCCTGAAGCTGCCCCATTTGCCTTGCTCGATGATGCGCGCCTGTGGGTAACGCGCTTTGAAAAAGGTGGGAACGATGCCGGGAAAGCCCTGCACCACGGGCTTAATGCCCAGTTCGCGCATGCGTTTTAGCATCTGCCGTTGTTGTTGCAGGCGCATGTTTACAAGGCTTTGGCTCATCGGTCCGCCCCATCCTTCGAGGTTTCCCATGAGCCACCATGCGGTGAAAGCTGGCCCGGGGATGAAGCTGTCGATGTCTTTTTGGGCGAAACCAAGCGTTCGGAGCGTTTCTGTCCACACGGCTTCCATGCCCAAAGGGGCGAGCATCAGGTTCACGCCGTTGAGTGCCATCCAGTCTAGTTCCCACTCAAAGTCGGGCCAGCGGTAGAAAGCGTAGCTGTAATTATATGTACAATAGTTGAGGGCGTAGCGGTACTTGAAGGGCGATGTGCGCCTGATGATGCCCGTGATAGGCACAAAGGTGAAACGTGTGGGGAGGTTGTTGCCGCATCGCGAGATGGAGATGTGGCAGAAATGGTTGAGGTAATGGTTCACGGCAACGGCGGCAGCCGAGGGCGAAGAGGCTTTCACGATGAGGCGTTGGCCTTGCGTACGCAACTCGAAAGCATCGCCGGCAGCACCCTGCAAGGGCTGAAACGTCACCTTACCCGCCAAAAATGGGAAGCGGCGAGCCACCAGTTGGTGCACGCCGCCGAATGTGGCAGCCTCGCAATGTGTGCTAAACGATAGGGCTGCCAATATAAAAAAGAGGGAGGTAAGAAGACTATGAGCTTGTAAGTTCATGAGTTCATGAGTTTGTAAGTTTTGAGTTGATGAGGTTTTGAGTTTATAAGTTCGTGAGTTTATGAGTTGTTTCATATAAGAAGAC
>CAJPTO010000281.1 GCA_905373605.1 uncultured Prevotella sp. | reverse complement strand
GTCTATGGTGATGCTGTTTTTGAGCAGCACCTTCGGCAATCGATACTGGAAGTCGAGCGCACCCGTAAGCACGTCGCGCTTACTTCCCTTCATTACGCCTGGCGAATGGTTGTAACCCACATACAAACGATAGCGCAAAGCCTCGTCGCCACCCTCAAGCGTAACGGTGTGTCGTTGCTGTAAGGCCGTTTGCAAGGGCTTGTCCAACCAATAAGTGTCGACACCCGCGAGCACCTGTCGCAGCTTAGACTGGTACAAACGCCATTTGTCTACCGTTTGGCCACCCATTGCATACAGTCCGCTAATGCGTTCAGCCTCCAGTTTTTCGCTGGCATTCATCAGGTTATACCCCGTAAGGTCGGGGTTTTCGATGCGCATTTCTCCGCCGTAAGTCACCCAAATTCTTCCCGGTTTGGGTGTTTTTGTTTCGATGACGATAACGCCGTTTGCCGCCCGCGAGCCATAAATGGCCGTTGCGGCAGCGTCTTTAAGCATCACGATAGAGGCCACGCGGTCGGGGTCGAGGTCGGCAAGTGTCTGCACACTAATCTCAAATCCGTCCATGATGAGCAAGGGTTGGTTGGCGTATGTCTCGTATTCGCCCTGCACAGCCAGCACCTGACTGCTGGTAGACGCACCCAAATCCATGTTTGCACCGCCGCGCATGCGCATGTCGGGCAGGTTATTGGGGTTGGAGCCATTAACGATGTTCTCGGCTATTCGCAGCCCAGGGGCAATGGCCGAGAGCGCTTTGGCGATGTTCGTTGTGCTGTATCGCTTCAGGTCTTCACCCTTGATGGTGACCGCCGAGCCGGTAAATCCCTCCTTCTTGCGGTTGAACATACCCGTAACCACAAACTCGTCGAGCATCTTGGCATCCGATTTGAGCCTTATCACGAGGTTAGCCTTGGCCTTAACGCTTAGGGCATGCATGCCCACATAGGTAACACGCAGTTCGCTTCCTTGCGGAACGGCGGGCAAGAAGAAGTTCCCGTCCCCATCGGTAACGGCTTTCTGCCCAGTTGCCGTTGCTGTTACGGTGGCTCCCATCACGGGCAAGCCATCTTCATCGGTCACAACGTTGCCCCTAACATCCACCCTCGTTTCTCCCTTTTGCGTTAAAGGCGCAAGTTTTGCGCTCGTTTCGGGGAGGGCAACAATGGCCCACGCTCGCGAAAGGGGAAAAAGCAGGAGTGAAAACAGGGCAAAGCCGCTTAGCACTAGGTTCTTTTTCATCGTCGTAAGTTTTGAGATTGGTATTCTTGTAGTCCATGTTCGCCTTGGCAAAAGCATGCATTGCAGCTTTGTTGTTGCGATGCGCATGGAAGTTTGTCAGCGAGTTGTTTGTGTGTCGGCCTTTCGTGTAGGGTGTCGGCACGGGGTTAGTATCGGCGGCAATGTAGATTAGCGGGCCGCATGTATCACTTATCGGAATATGGCGATGCCCTGGCGCAAGCATCGTTTACTGGTTCCGCATAGTTACGTTCGCAAATTTAGCTTTTATTTTACATATACACAAATGTTTTCATGAATTTTTATGGTATTCAGCAAAAAAAAACGCAGTGCAGCGTGCCGAATACGCACGCACATGCCTTAAACGCCGGCCAAACGTGGAAAAATCCCTATTTTTTTCAATGAGCAAACTCATTCCCGTAGCATTAGAATAAAAGCCTGAAAACGTGACACTTACGAACGGAAGAAGAAGGAAACGGAATGCACACGCCAAGGGATGACAAAGCTAAATGCATCAAAAAGCAGGGTAATATGCATGAAAAAGCTCGGCTATCTCATACAAAAAGCTTTGCTAAATGCTGCATTTAGCTGAATTATGAAGCAAAAACGGGTTACATGCACGATTTTAAGGCTTCGTATAAGCGACAAGTTTGAGGCTAAAGTGGATGCAAATGCGCGTTAAGTGTTGAAAAATGCATGCAAAAGACACAAAAAACCAGTAGCGGAAAGCGATTGAAAGCGACAATCTAGAGAAGCAAAACGCGGCAAAATGCCTCATTTGGACTCTTCCTTTCAACAGAAAGGGCATTCGGGAGCAAGGAAAACGCATGCTATTTGATGCAAAAACTCCTCAATTTTTTCTAGAACAGGAGGCAGAGGAGATTGTGTTTTGTAAAGAAACGAAAAAGTTTGAACGTCAGGAAAGCAGAATGGACATTCCTTGTTGCGTTGCAACATTTGCGCCAATCAGGGGTAAGAAACTCACTTTGCGCCAGTTACCTCTTTGCTGTAGTTGGCCTAATGGCTGCTTTTTTTCCAGAACAGGCGTATTACATGCACGCGCGAGCAGGCAGCGTGTGGACAAACGGACAGCAAGAACAAGCAAGAGCAAGAAAAACCCCTACTTTTAGGTATTTGGCGAATCAACAATTGTGGTTATCTTTGCACGACACTAATTATTAAAAAGAATAGAAATGAAAAAGACAGTTGTAATATTCGGCTCTTCAATGGGAACTTGCGAAGGCATTGCCGGTACGATAGCAGAGAAACTGGGCGTTGAAGCCGTCAACGTGGGCGACTTAACAGTAGACATAATCAACGAGAACGACAACCTTTTGCTGGGTACTTCTACCTGGGGTTCGGGCGAGATGCAAGACGATTGGTACGAAGGTGTGAAAGTGTTGGCCGAAGCTGGCCTTAAGGGCAAGACGGTTGCGCTGTTTGGCTGCGGCGACTCTGAGTCTAACTCCGACACTTTCTGCGGTGGTATGTCCGAATTGTACGAAGCAGCTGTGAATGCAGGTGCAAATGTGCTTGAAGGCGTTAGCACTGATGGCTACACTTTCGACGACAGCCCCTCGGTGAAAGGCGGAAAGTTTGTTGGGTTGGCTCTCGACAACGAGAACGAGGAAGACAAAACCGAAGCACGCATCGACGCTTGGTTGGAACAAATCAAACCTTCGCTGTAAGCTGTACTGCCCCATACGGCGTTTGGATTTCTCTGATTAAACATGGAACTTGCATTGCCCCACGGGGTGATGCAAGTTCTTTATTTTTTGGGGTGATGGTGAAAACATTTTGGTTTCGAAAATCGCCACCCACACGCTGCAGCACAAAAAAGAAAGGGTGGATTGCAGCTTGAAGAGTGGCTCAAGGATGCTTGGTGTGTGAAAACAACCTCTGAAGGGCAGGGGAAAATGGTGCTGTAGCGTTTCCCAACGAACGCTGTCCTGCTGCGGCGACAGGCCGTAAGCCAGCTTTCGCCCAGCCAAACCGCGCGGCATGGAGCAAAATGAAAGGGGATGCACCGATGTGGCGCATCCCCTTTTGTGATTTACTTGTTGCCAACATTGACAGGCAACCATGAACAGCGTACTTTCTTTATTCAGCAATCTGAACGGTAGCACGACGGTTGAACGAGATGGGCGACAAATCGTCTACACCACCCTTACCAGAAGTAGAAATCCTATCA
>CAJPTO010000280.1 GCA_905373605.1 uncultured Prevotella sp. | reverse complement strand
CCCAACACCTTTGGTGACCTTTGGCAGAACGCTATGGACTTGAAACGCCCCGACAACATGAAGCTAGGCGTGGAATACAACGACACCCTTGACCGCTATTTGCTGGGAACAAAATGGGGAAGGCAATATCTGGGCACGCCCATCATGATGACTCCCGACGAATATCGGCGTTGGAGCGAACGACAAGCGCGAAACAGTTTCTTCAGAAAAAAGAACGACGAGATATATAAGGCCAAAGGCAAAGAGAAGTTCGACTTCACCGACATGCATTTCGACCTTGGACCGGCCGAAAAGATTTTCGGTCCGGGCGGCGTGCGCATAAAAACGCAAGGTTCGGCCGAGATACGCTTCGGCGCAACGCTGAAAAACATCGACAACCCCTCCATCCCCATCCGCAACCGCAAGACAACAACGATGAACTTCGACGAGAAGATTAACATCAACATGAACGGAAAGGTGGGCGATAAGGTGAACATGAACCTGAACTACAACACTGATGCCACCTTCGACTTCGATGCGCAAAGCCTTAAGCTGAAGTACGACGGCAAGGAAGACGAGATAATAAAGCTGGTGGAAGCAGGAAATGTAAGCTTCCCTGCCAACTCTTCACTGGTGAAAGGTGCCAGTTCGCTCTTCGGCATACGCACCGATTTGCAATTTGGCAAACTGAAAATGCAACTCGTTGCCTCACAAAAAAAATCGTCGTCTAAAAGTGTTTCGTCGCGTGGTGGCGTGCAACTCACGCCTTTCGAGCTGGATGCGGCCAACTACGAAGAGAACCGGCACTTCTTTCTCTCGCATTATTTCCGCGACAAGTACGATGAATGGATGGCCTCGTTGCCCACCGTTAAGAGCGGCATCAGCATCAATCGCGTGGAAGTTTGGGTGACAAACAAGACGGGAACGACCACAAACACCCGCAACATCGTGGCCCTTACCGACCTTGGCGAGGTGAGCCACATATCCAATTCGCTGTGGAGCGCATCGGGATTGGTGCCTGCCAACAATGCCAACTCCGAATATCCAGCAATGGTTAGCGCATACGTGGCGGCACGCGACATCGACCAAACGTCGACAACGCTTGATGCAATTGCGGGCTTCGTGGGCGGAAACGACTACGAGAAACTGCAAAACGCCCGTCTGCTTCAGCCCTCCGAATATACAGTAAACACCACAATGGGTTACATCTCGCTAAGGCAAGGCCTGCAAACCGACCAGGTTTTGGCCGTGGCTTACGAATACACTTACGGCGGAAACACGTATCAGGTGGGCGAATTTGCCGCCGATAACACCGACACCAACCAAGCGCTTTTCGTGAAATCGCTGAAAAATACAAGCAACAACCCTCGGCAAGGCAACTGGCACTTGATGATGAAAAACGTGTATTATCTGGCCACTTCGGTGGAAAGGGAACGTTTCAGGCTGGACATTAAGTACCAAAGCGACACCACAGGTGTGTATCTTACCTACATTCCCGAGGCGCAAGTGAAAGACCAACCGCTGATTAGAGTGATGGGAGCCGACCGACTTGACAACAACAATAAGGTGCATGCCAACGGCTATTTCGACTTCGTTGAGGGATATACCGTGAGCAACGGCCGTGTGTTCTTGCCCAAGACGCAACCCTTCGGCAAGCACCTCTACGACTATTTGCTGGCTCGTGGCGTGCCTGCTGCCATCGCCCAGAGCTACACTTACAGCCAATTGTACGACTCGACCAAGACCATCGCCAAGCAAATAGCCGAGAAAAACAAGTTCATCCTTACCGGACAATACCGCGGTACCAGTGCAAACGTCATCTCGCTTGGCGCATACAACGTGCCGCAAGGGTCGGTTGTGGTAACGGCGGGCGGCGTTAGGCTCACCGAAGGTGCAGATTACAGCGTGGATTATTACGCCGGCGAGGTGACCATCCTCAACCAAAGCATACTGGATGCAGGCACGGCGGTGAACGTTTCGCTGGAAAGCAACACCGACTATGGCCAACAACGCAAAACGATGTTTGGCGTTAACTGGGAATATAACTTCTCGAAAGACCTCCAACTCAGCGGAACGCTGCAACATCTTTCCGAGCAAGCGCTCACCACGAAGGTGAATATGGGTGCCGAACCGCTGAACAACACCCTCTGGGGACTGAACCTCAACTGGAAGAAAGAAAGTCAATGGCTCACCAATGTGCTCGACAAGATACCTTTCTTGCACGTCAGTCAGCCCTCGCAGATAAGCTTCACGGGCGAATTTGCCCAGCTTATCGCCGGCCACGGCAAGGGAACGCAAGACAATGCCTCGTACCTCGACGACTTCGAAACCACGAAAAGTGCCATAGACGTTAGCATGCCCACATCGTGGACGCTGTCTAGCACGCCATCGATGTTTGCCGAACACGACGACAAGACGGGACTTAACAGCGGATTTAACCGCAGTCGGCTGGCTTGGTACACCATAGACCCACTCTTTACGCGAAGAAGTAGCTCGCTAACACCCTCACATATCAAGGGCGACCTGCAACAATTGTCCAACCATTACGTGCGCGAAGTGCCCGTTCGAGAGCTATTTCCCAACCGTGACCAAAACAGTTACGGCGGCGTTTCCACGCTCTCGGTGCTCAACCTTGCCTACTATCCCACCGAAAGAGGCCCTTACAACTTCAATCCCGACCTCAATCCCGACGGCACACTCGGCAATCCGGCCACGCGTTGGGGCGGAATGATGCGCAAACTAGACACAAACGACTTTGAAGCAGCCAACATCGAGTACATCGAATTTTGGATGCTCGACCCCTTCATCTATACCAATCGCCAGCCAAACGCCAACGATTATGGCGGCGACTTCTACCTTAACCTCGGCGAAGTGAGCGAAGACGTGCTCCGCGACGGCAAGAAGTTCTACGAAAGCGGCATGCCGGTAGACGGTTCGCAAAGCTTTGTCACCACCCAATGGGGAAAAATACCCACCCAAGCCACAACAACCTACGCCTTTGCCACATCGCAAGGCGCAAGAGCCATGCAAGACGTGGGCTACAACGGGCTGAACGACAGCGAGGAACGCACGTTCCCCGCATACCAATCGTTTCTCAACGCCGTGCAAGGCAGGGTGAATGCAGCCGTGTTCGACTCGATACAGGCCGACCCCGCCAACGATAACTACCATTATTTCCGCGGTTCGGACTACGACCGCGCCGAATTGCCCATCCTGCAACGCTACAAACGCATCAACAACCCCCAAGGAAATTCGCCCGACAGCGACCAAAGAAGCGAAAGCTACGACACTTCGTACAAGGCTACGCCCGATGTGGAAGACATCAACCAGGATTATACACTCAACGAATATGAAAAATACTTCCAATATCATGTATCGCTCCGCCCCCAAGACATGGTTGTGGGCCGAAACTTCATCGTAGACAAGCGCGAAGCGTCGGCATCGCTGC
>CAJPTO010000279.1 GCA_905373605.1 uncultured Prevotella sp. | reverse complement strand
ATGGCGAATGGGCACCTTGGCTTGACGAAACCCCACCCATTGCACCTGTAAGGGTAAGCAACGAACGGCATCGCCCATTGCCAAAACGGCCTTAATAACCTTTCGCGAATAGATGCCGAAGTTGGCAATGGAGCTGTCTTGCGGCATGTCGGTGAGGTAAGCGAATGCCGAATAAAACACACGCGAAGAAAGCCGCTTCGCAAACACGTCTTTACGCTGGTGACGCTGCCCCACAACGACATCATAACCCTCGCAAGCCTTTTGCCAAAGCGTGAGTATCTCCTCGGGCTGATCCTGCAAGTCGCAGTCCATCACCACCACCCATTGGCCCTTAGCCACACTCAGTCCGGCAGTAATGGCCTCGTGTTGCCCAAAGTTTCGGCTGAGGTTCACGCCCCGCACGTGTGGGTTCTGCTGGCTAAGCTCCTTTATCAGCTCCCACGAATTGTCGGGCGAGGCATCGTTAACCAAAACAATCTCGTATCGGGACGTTATCTTTTGCATCGTGTTGTCGATGCGTTGCACCAGCATGTTGAGCATGGGAGCACCCTTATACACTGGCGATACAATTGAGAACATCATAGGGCATGTGTTTTTTGTTCAGCCATCGGGCTGCCGGTTTCGCAGGCTTTGACGCATGGGTCAACAGCACTGTGCAACGCCATTTGGCTATTGTCGTAGAATTGGATAACCAGTTGAGCCACATGTTGCGCGATGCCTTCCGTCATGTCGGCAAACAAGGGCAGCCTGAGCAACGTGTCGGTGAAGCGTTCGCTGTTGGGCAGCGTGGGCGTGTGCGTGGCATGGGCGGTGTAGTAAGGGCTTTTGTGCAGGGCCAGATAATGAGAAACGGCCATCACGCCATTGCCTTTGAGGTGTTCGATGAGCCGCATGCGCTGTTCGCCGTCCTTGCAAAGCAGGTAGAACATGTGGGCATTGTTGGTGGCATAATTGGGAATGGTCGGCAACTCAATTAGTCCCCGCTGTGCCAAGAGCTGCAAAAGCTGCCAATAGCACTGCCAAATGGCCTTGCGACGTGCCTGTATGAGGTCGAGGTTTTCGAGCTGCGCAAAGAGGAAAGCGGCGTTAATCTCGGCAGGGAGAAAGGACGAACCCACATCTTTCCAGCCATACTTGTCTACCTCGCCTCGGAAAAACTCGGCCCTGTTGGTGCCTTTCTCCCAAAGCATCTCTGCGCGATGTGCGAAGCGTTCGTCGTTAATAACGAGCATACCCCCTTCGCCGCCAGCCGTAATGTTCTTCGTTTCGTGGAACGAGAAGCACGCCAGATGGCCAATAGTTCCCAGCGGTCGGCCCTTGTAATGGGCATCAATGGCTTGTGCGGCATCCTCAATCACCAGTAGATTGTGGCGACGGGCAAGGTCCATCACTTCGTCCATCGGGCATGCCACACCCGCATAATGCACCACGACGAGGGCTTTTGTTCTCGGGGTGATGAGCTTTTCCAGTTGTGCCACGTCCACATTGGGATGTTGGGAGCAGCTGTCGGCGAAAACAATCTTGGCTCTTTCGCGCACGAAAGCTAGGGCCGAAGACACGAAAGTGTAGGAAGGCACAATAACCTCGTCGCCTGGTTGCAGGCAGCAAAGCATGGCCGCCATCTCCAAAGCATCAGTGCCCGAGGTGGTGAGCAACGTTTTCTTAAAGCCGTAACGCGCCTCGAAGAAGGCTTGGCACCGCTGCGTGAACGAGCCATTGCCCGACAATTTGCCGCTTTGCAGGGCTTCTTGCATGTATTGGGCTTCTTTGCTTGTGACGAAACTTTTGTTGAAGGGTATCATGTTTGATTGGATTTTGAAACTTGTTATTGTTATTTTGCAGCGCTTGGAACTAAAAGCTGGTTCTTAAAAAGAACCGGTGCTGAAGTTCATTTCCTTTTTTTCACCTTGCCCGTTGTGGCGATGGCTGGGGCTGATGCTTCACAAAGACGTAGAGCAATGTGTCGATGGTGAAGTTCAGATAGTTGTAATGCCGCACCACGGGCATGTTGTTCATCGAGATGGCCGTGGCTTCAAACCGCGGCGGCGTGGCACAACGAAGGCCATAGAGCAGGGGTGCAGCAGCTGTAATGATGCCCAGGCCTTGGCGTTGGTAGGAAGGATAAAGCCCGTTTAGCACGTTGTGCAGCACCTCACCCTGTGTCTTGGTCATCATAAATCCCACGTGCTGTAGGCCTAGCCACACCTCATGTATCTGCGAACGGGCAGCATCGAAGTCGGTTTGCAGCCAGTTAGCATATCGGCGTGCCGCCACTTCCAGTCCGAAGTGTGGGTCGAGGGCGATGCGGTCGGTGGAGAACATCCCCTTAGCCACCTGCTCCTTGATATGGTTCAGCTGGCTTTGGGTGCGCACAGGCGCGAAACGAATGTCGCCAGCAACCGCTGCCACCTTGGGAAGTGCCAGCACATCGGCATCAATTTGCTTAGACAACAGGCACTGGCATTCGGCGAAAACAAATCCCCGCTGTGCCAGGAAGCCATGCCAAGCGGGACAACCCACAGGCACTTTCACCACGGCATAGCCATAGTTTTCGTAACCCGAAGCAGCGAATTGTTCTGCCGTGTCGTCGTTGCCAAGGGTAATCTCAACGGCCGAAACACCCAAATTGGGCTTTTCCCAAAAGCAATCTGTTGTCTTCATCGTTTGTGTTTGTGTTGGCGAAAGTCGCCGTTAGGGTTGCGCATTGGCTGTCACCATGCTGTTGCGTTGCATCCTTAAGGCGCATGCCATCATCCCCTGCTAAGCCTTTTTGCAGGATGGTTAAGCCCAGGCAATAGGCTATTGGGCAGGTGTGCTTTGGCAAACATGCGCTTCAAGGGCGCAATGTTGCTTGATGCTTACGTTTTCGGCAGATGCCGCTTGTGGTGATTTGGCGTTTGATAAAGGTCGTTCAATTATGTCATGAAGCGCATTGCATGTTGCCACGCTGCGCTGCAGATAATGCAAATTTACGCATTTTGCACTAAATGAGCGCATCGCGCAGCCGCTATTTTAACACATTTTGTGTTTGCCGTAAACAAAAACTATTTGGCTTTTTCGAAAACACGCTCCTGAAACACACACAAAACAGGCAATAACACTGGTATTTTCGCAGCTTTCGTGCAGACCGAAAAACGAGAAGCATTCAAATAGGAGGGCCTACAATATCCATACATTTCACTAAAAAACGTTAAAGCCGCTATATATAATAAGGAGTATGCAAAAGTTTTGTTTACTTTTGCGCGGCAAATGGTGCATCAACCTATGGGCATGCCCACAAAAAGCACTATGCCATAAACGAAAAATAACAACACAACGACATGCAAGAAAATCTAGTGATTGTTGAGAGCCCCGCAAAGGCTAAGACCATAGAGAAGTTCCTTGGGAAAGATTTCAAGGTGATGTCTAGCTATGGACATATACGCGACCTGAAAAAGACAGGCCTCAGCGTGGACTTAGACACATTCGAGCCTTTCTACGAAATATCCGACGACAAGAAAAAGGTGGTGGCCGAACTGCAAAAGGCCGCCAAAGGAACCAAA
>CAJPTO010000278.1 GCA_905373605.1 uncultured Prevotella sp. | reverse complement strand
ACTATCGCCCCGTCGTATTCAAAGATATGTCTAACGGCGATATGTTCCTTTCACAGTCTACTTGCAAAACAAACGACACAGTAGAGTTTGAAGGCGAAACTTACCCCGTGGTAAAGATTGAAATCTCAAGCACCTCGCACCCATTCTACACGGGCAAGAGCAAACTTGTGGACACGGCAGGTCGCGTAGACCGCTTCATGAACCGCTATGGTAAGATCAAAAAGTAATATATCTTTTTTATAAGCATATATTCTAACGGGCGTTCCCCTTGCGAATAGCAACGCCGAATGCACCGTAGCGCATTAGAAATGCGCCCTCAACGTAGTTGCATATACGTTTAGGGCGCATTTCGCCTTTTATAAGTTGGGGCTGATGCGTGGCTGTTTCGCCCCTTATTAAAAACATTTTTGTAGCACCCAGATTGTATTTCATGATGATAAAGAAGATGATGATGTTCGCCGTTGCGCTTGTCTTGGTGGCTTGCGAGGGCGAAGACCTTAGCAATGTGCGTAAACCCAGCGGCAACAACAACGCAACGGCAGGGCCAAACGCCAATGCCAACGATGCACGTGCACAAAAGGAATATGCCCGTTTGGAGTTTCCAAAACTAAAGACTGGGGCTAACAGGGTGTTGTTGCACGCTACAAAAGACGGCGTTTTGAACTTTGCCGTGGAGTGGAACGACGCGAAAAAGGCTCAAAGATGGACATGCTACCAAATGTTCAAAAGCAACATGGAGAAACACACAGAGCGCTATTACTCTAAAACGAACCAATATCCGCGCGACCCTTTGTTGCCCAAAGAGCTTTGGTTTGCAACTGATCCGTTTTGGGGAAGTGGCTACGAACACGGTCATATCTGTCCTTCGGCCGACAGGCTAAACTCTTCCGAGGCCAATTACCAAACGTTTTACGTAACCAACATGCAGCCACAACTGCCCGATTTCAACCAAAAGGTTTGGCAAAACATGGAAACAAAGGTGCGCGAGATTGCCAGTCGTAACGGTTACACGTTTTGTGATACCCTCTATGTGTGCAAAGGCGGAACCATCGACCGCCCCGAACACGTGCTGAAAACCACTGGTAAGGGACTGCTTGTGCCAAAATATTTCTTCATGGCTTTGCTCCGCGTGAAGAATGGTGTGTACAATGCTATGGGCTTTTGGATAGAGCACAAGGGCAGCAACGACAAACATCTGGCCAAGTATGCCGTGTCCATCAGGGACTTGGAGCAGCGAACGGGCATCGACTTCTTTTGTAACCTGCCCGATGGCATAGAAAACGATGTGGAAAATGCTGCCGTAAACAACAACCTTTGGGGGTTAGACTGAGAAGCATGGCGTGTAATGGCCGGGGTAAGACTCGTTGAGTAGCCCGTGCCAATAAGAGGATAACCGCTCTTGGCGAACCGTTGAGCGAGGGGCAACCTAATGGCTGGTTCTAAAAATTCCACGCAAGAGTTCATTTCCTTTTT
Organism: uncultured Prevotella sp.; assembly: GCA_905373605.1. Taxonomy (GTDB): domain Bacteria; phylum Bacteroidota; class Bacteroidia; order Bacteroidales; family Bacteroidaceae; genus Prevotella. The sequence continues at coordinate 2,101 of CAJPTO010000278.1, read as the reverse complement.
GTTATTTAGCTCTTTGCTGCCTTTTTGCTTTTACCTGGCATCTTTCGCTTACTCTTTCAGTCGCATAGTTCACTATGCTCCTTCAATCGTAAACGAAATCTGCTCAGCTAAAAGCTAAAAATACAGCAAAGGTAATTTTTAGAACCAGCCTAATAAAAAAGCGGACGAGCAACAACGCTCGTCCACACGCTTTATTCACAACTTATTTACAAACTATGGGCATGAAAATGTATTTTGTTTGGATCATTCTCACTTTGGCAATCCTATCCTCGTTGGTTCGTTTTTGTCTTGTCGCGCAATAGATTTGGTTTGCGCATGTTATGCCTTTATTTTTTGTGCATTTGTTTAGTCTTGTTGGGCTGCCTGCGTCTGGAAACGTCTGTACCAGCGTCTTGTAGTGGCTGTACCAGCGTCTTGTAGCGGCAGTACCAGCATCTTGTAGTGTCTGTACCAGCATCTTGTAGTGACAGTACAAGCATCTTGGAACAGATTTGTTTGGTAGCACCTTTTTGGCAGCGAACATCTAAAACCAATTTCTTTTTGTTTTAACTGTCTTTGGTGGAGGTTTATTTTGTGCTTGTGCTGTCTTCTAGTTCCGTGAAATCCGCGTTGTTTTTCTTCGCCAGGGTGTATCTTCTGAAGTCAAAGTCGTTTGTTTCGTTGATGCCGCGCATTGTTCCTGTCAGTTCGTTGTCGTTGAGATTGAGTTCTCCATAGGCGATGGACATTGTATAATTGTTGTCGTAGGTAATGACGATGGCTCTCGTCCGGGTGTCGATGCGCCACGAAAAGCTTCGGCGGAAAGGGTTTGGATCGTTGCGACCCTCAAAATCCACCTGTCGTCCGCGGCCGTAAATGGCGTTCGAATTATATTGGTCGAACTCGATATCCGTATAATAATACTTCACGCCCGCATTGCCGTTGGCGTCCACTCCGCGTGCAATCAGCTGGCCATCCCAGTGCCCACGCAGTGTTTGAGCCATCGCCAGCAAGTCGGTGGACGGGTAATCATAGCTGTCGTCCCACCAACTGGAACGTCGATAATAGTTATCCTCGTAATAGCTGTTGTCCACTTCGCAGCTCGAAACCATCATTGTGGCAATGGCCAGTGCAGCCATCATGCCCATTGTTCTTAGCCTGTTCATATTCGTGTCGTTAATTGTTTGTGATGCAAAGATAGGCAAAAACATGGCTACGTGCAGGGGTGGTTCGTCTATTTCGGCGTAGGGCTTCGCCTATCGTTCGGGGGAATTTCCCCTAATAATGTTAATCTAGGCTTTTTCCAACGGCGGTTTCAATAATAATTGTTATCTTTGTAGACGTGTACAAAGCACTAAATAGAATAACATAAACACAATTTTAGAAATGAAAACAGTATACGATTTCGCCGTTAAAGACAGGAAAGGTGGCGAAGTGTCTTTGAGAGAGTATGCCAATGAGGTTATCCTCATCGTAAACACGGCAACCAAGTGTGGCTTTACGCCCCAGTACGAAGAATTAGAGGCTATCTATGAGAAATACCATGCAAAGGGTTTCACCATTCTAGACTTCCCCTGTAACCAGTTTGGACAGCAAGCACCCGGCACCGATGAGAGCATTCACGAGTTCTGCAAGCTCAATTTCGGCACCGAATTCCCACGTTTCAAGAAGGTTAAGGTAAACGGCGACGATGCCGACCCGCTATTCAAGTACCTCAAAGAGCAAAAGGGTTTTGCTGGTTGGGACCCCAATCACAAACTAACACCCGTGCTAGACGAAATTCTTTCGAAAGAAGACCCCAACTATAAGGAGAAATCAGACATCAAATGGAACTTCACCAAGTTCCTCGTTGATAAGAAAGGACTTGTGGTGGCTCGATTTGAACCCACCGAAAGCCTTGAAAACGTTAGCAAGAAGATTGAAGAACTGCTTTAAGGCTGGTCCTAAAAATTGCCTTTGCTGTTTTTTCAGTTTTTAGCTGAACTGCTTTCGTTTACGATTGAACGAGCATTGTGGACTATGCGATTGAAAGCGTAAGCAAAAGATGCCAGATAAAAGCTAAAAAAACAGCAAAGAGCAAATTGAAAAGGGAAATGGACTTTTGCGTGGAATGTTTAGAACC
>CAJPTO010000277.1 GCA_905373605.1 uncultured Prevotella sp. | reverse complement strand
ATGGGCTGACACTATGGGTTTGCTGCTGTTTAAGTTTCAAACACAACTCTGTATGTCATTTCGAACACAACTTTTGCTTTGGGTTTGCTGCAGTTTAAGGTTCAAACACAACATCTTTTGCGGCCAATCCTGGCATTAGCTCCCCATCATGAACTCTTTAGCCAATCCGCCTTCGCTTGTTTCCTTATAAAGCGAGGGGATGTCGTGCCCTGTTTGCTTCATAACCTCGACAACACGATCGAAAGAAACGCGATGCCTGCCATCCGAAAATGCAGAATAGAGGTTCGAATCCAGTGCGCGAGTGGCGGCAAAGGCGTTGCGTTCGATGCAAGGTATTTGCACCAAGCCGCACACGGGGTCGCAAGTCATGCCCAAATGGTGCTCTAAACCCATCTCTGCTGCATACTCAATTTGCGCAGGACTTCCGCCAAAGAGCTGGCATGCAGCGGCCGAAGCCATAGCGCAAGCCACACCAACCTCGCCTTGACAGCCAACGTCTGCCCCAGATATCGAAGCATTTTTCTTAACGATGTTGCCGAAAAGACCTGCCGTGGCCAAAGCGTGTAGCACGCGTGTTTCCGAAAAATTATGGCCTTTGGCCAAATGATAAAGCACTGCTGGCAACACACCACATGCCCCACAAGTGGGCGCAGTGACGATGGTACCGCCAGAAGCGTTCTCTTCGCTCACAGCCAAAGCATAGGCATAAACCAGTCCGCGTGTTTGCAACGTTTGTTTGTAGCCGCTGGCTTTAACGTAATAGGTGGCGGCTTTGCGTGGTAAACCCAGCGGACCAGGCAAAACACCCTCACGATTTAGCCCACGTTCTACGGCCGCTTGCATCACAACCCACACCTCGTGCAAGAAATCCCAGATGTCGGGTGTTTCGCACAGCTCCACATATTCCCAATAACTCCTGCCGTTTTTCTCACACCATCGCATAATCTCCGTTAGCGAATTCATGCTGTATATCTCTTTTGTGTCAAACAAGTCGCCCTCTTTTTTCCCTTCAGAGAGTGCTCCTCCACCGATACTGTATGCCGTCCATTCGTCTATCGCCACGCCATTGGCATCCTTTGCAACAAATTTCATCCCATTAGGATGGAAAGGCAAGAACACCGATGGTTGCCAAACAATGTCTACAGGGGCTGCAGGTGAGAGTGTTTCTATAATGATGGCATCGGTCATGTGCCCTTTTCCCGTTGCGGCCAAACTTCCATAGAGGGTTACTTCAAAGCGAGCAGCTTGTGGGTTGCGTTCTTTAAATATCTGTGAAGCCTTTTGCGGCCCCATTGTATGGCTGCTTGATGGTCCTTTTCCTATCCTGAATAGTTCTTTTAATGATCTCATTTCTCTAAATAATGTTTCTTTTACCAGCAAAGAATGTCAGTTCCAGCGTAACACTTTTATTAAACGCACTTGTAAAAATGAAAAAGGGGAAAGGGCTTACGCTCTGGTTACTTTCGAAATATCCCTGAACTTCCTTGATTTGCTGTCATTTTAAATAACGTTGATATTGGTGCAAAGGTAAGTAAAAAGCACATGATGGCCAAAGAAAACCTTTGTTTAAACGCATAATCAATGAAGTCATCTTGATTTTTCCCGCTTTCTTATCTTTTTCAGGACAATTAGTATAAATACGCTGGTTCGGGATAAGAGCCAGCCATTATGCCAACCCAAATCCGGTAGCTGGGGAACAGTAGTTATCTTTTTATTTTGAGCCTTTCTCAAAAGGCATTGCACCTTATCTCAAATTGGCGCAAAGGCAGCTGTGTGGTTAGCTTGTTTTTCACACCATTCATTCGTCTATACATCGCCATCACCAATTGCAGTTGCATCTGTTCCTGTTTTGATATGCTTTGCATCATAGGTGTCTGGCATATGCCAGACACGTGTACGGCTTATGTCAGACACGTGTACGGCTTATGCCGGACACCTGTACGGCTTATGCCGGACACTTACACAACAAGTGACATACGATGATGAAGAACGAAACTTAAGACAAAAGCATGCGCTTCTTGCGTGAGTTTCTGCATGAATTGTAAAGCTTAAAGGATGATAATAGCTGCATATCTGCATTGAATGTGTCACTTGCATCCTGTTTTCTTCTTGTGAAATATGATGTGTTTCCCTTCACGCAGCATTAGCAAAGCTGTATCAGTTTTCCGATTAATTTTCTGGCATTACTATCCGAGCGTAAAATGTGTTTTTCTAAAATCACAGGTTAATCGCATGATTGATTTGGCAAAGGAATGCTTCTTTTTTAGTAACTTTGCACATTATAATTTGATGTGGTGCGAAAAATAATGAACAATAAAAGCAATAGGCAGGACTACGACCGCTATGAAGTGGCCGAAGAGGGTATGCTGCTAGACTGGATGCTGCGCAACGTAAAGGGTAAAAGCAGAAATAAGCTGAAAGACATTCTGCGTGGGCATGGCGTTTATGTTGACGGCAAATGTGTTACACAATTTGACCATCGCCTGATGCCCGGCATGAAGATAACGGTGAGCAAGACAAAAAAGACCGCTTCCTTTAAAAGCCGCTACTTTAAGATTGTGTACGAGGACCGATTTCTCATCGTTGTCGACAAGAGTGTGGGTGTGTTATCTATGGCTGCCGGACATTCGTCGCTCAACATGAAAGCTTTGCTCGACGCTTATTTCGAAACGAGTGGCCAAAAATGCCGCGCGCACGTGGTACATCGGCTCGATCGCGAAACAAGTGGCCTGATGGTTTATGCAAAAGACATGGAAACCGAACAAATTCTCGAACACAACTGGCACGACATTGTGTACGACCGCCGCTATGTGGCAGTGGTTTCGGGAGAAATAGTGGACGACGGCGGAACCATCAGCAGCTGGTTGAAAGACAACAGCTCGTATATCACCTACTCTTCGCCTGTTGACAATGGCGGAAAATATGCTGTTACCCACTTCCATGTACTCAATCGCACCACAACCCACTCACTTGTTGAGTATAAGTTGGAAACAGGAAGGAAGAACCAGATACGAGTTCACTCGGCAGACATTGGTCATCCCGTATGTGGCGACCTTAAATATGGGAATGGCGACAACCCCATAGGCCGCTTATGCCTGCATGCTTACATGTTATGTTTCTTCCATCCTGTGACACGCGAACGAATGGAGTTCATCACTTCCATCCCCCATACCTTTAAACAATTATTCAAATAAACTTATGTCGAGCTTATCCTATTTTATTTTTGTGCTTGTGGCCATCATCATTGGCGTGGTGGTAGTTAAGAAAGTAACGGGTTGCGTCATTCGGCTTGTTGTTGTAATGGTGCTTTTGGCCATATTAGCCTACTTATACTTCACATATTTTTCGGCGTAACTTCGTTTCTAAAGAAAGCAAATTACCTTCATTAAAATGCAGAACCAGCTTCATTTTAATGAGAGAATGTTGCTCCATCGTGTGGTGGTGTTTTTACATTCATGCTCGCGTTTGCTGACGATTGGTATATACGCATGAGCATTGGGGTAGATGTCCATGTCAATAATGCCGGCTTTCTTATCCCCAATTGGCGTAGGTTTTAAGGCAAAGGGCGCAAGTTTCTG